>CAMJFC010000006.1 GCA_946404865.1 uncultured Prevotellaceae bacterium | reverse complement strand
AATCTTCATGAAGTACGTGGACCAACGCTCGGGCTCGTCAAGGGTGTTCAACACCAACAGACCGCCACACTGGGCCATGGCCTCTATCATCAGCACGCCGGGCATCACAGGCTCTTGGGGGAAGTGACCCGTGAAGAAAGGCTCATTGTTGGTCACATTCTTCACACCCACGATGCTGGTCGGACCCAATGCAATCACTTTGTCCACCAACTGCATCGGATAGCGGTGGGGAAGCAACTCGCGGATGCGGATGTTATCCATGACTGGGGGCTCGTTGGGGTCGTATATCGGGGCTTGCACCTCATGCTTGCGTATCTCACGGCGCATCAGACGGGCAAACTTATTGTTGACCGTATGACCGGGACGGGTGGCGATGATGCGGCCCTTGATGGGCTTGCCGATCAAGGCCATGTCGCCGATGATGTCCAACAGTTTGTGACGGGTGCACTCGTTCTCCCACACCAAGGGCTTCGGTTGGATGTAGCCTAAGTTGGTGGCGTCCATGTGGGGCACTTTCAACAGGTCGGCCAATTGGTCCAACTGGTCTTGCGTAATCTGTTTCTCATAGATGACGATGGCATTGTCCATGTCGCCGCCCTTGATCAGGTTGGCTTTCAACAACGGCTGGATGTCGCGCACAAACACGAACGTGCGGGCAGGAGCAATCTCTGTGGCAAAGTCGCTGATGTTGGACAATGTGGCAAACTGGCTGTTGATGAACTTGGATTGGAAGGAGCACATGGCCGTCACACAGAAATCATCATCGGGCAGGATAGTGATGCTCGAACCAGACTCCTTGTCCACCACCTCAATCTTCTTGCGGATGATGTAAAAGTCTTTCGGGGCATTCTGCTCCTCGATACCCACCTGCTGAATCTTGTCCACATACATCGCCGAGCTGCCGTCGAGAATGGGGAACTCAGGACCGTTCACCTGAATCAGACAGTTGTCGATGCCCAAAGCGTAGAGGGCGGCCAAACCGTGCTCCACCGTCGATACACGTACATCACCCATGGCCAGCACGGTACCGCGCTGGGTGTCAACCACTTTCTCGGCGATGGCGTCAATGACAGGATGACCCTCTAAATCAATGCGCTGAATCTTATAACCTGTGTTCTCGGGTGCCGGATTAAAGGTCACCGTCAGGTTCAATCCCGTGTGCAATCCCTTGCCAAACAAGGAAAAACTACCTTTTAAAGTCTTTTGTTTTAACATATCGTTTTAGACAATTCAAAATTCATATTTCACCAGTCCCCAATTCCCAGTTTCACTTTCCATCCTCTCAGTACCCTTTCCTAACCTTTCCTTTCCTTTCCTAACCTCACCTCACCTAACCCCTCAATTCAACATTGAATCATTCTTCATCGCCGCAGGCGACAATTCAACATTCAACATTCAACACTCAACATTGAATCATTCTTCATCGCCGCAGGCGACAATTCAACATTCAACACTCAACACTCAACATTCAACATTCCTTTCAGTTTTTCTATCTCTTGTTGAAGTGCATTCAACTGCTTGTACATGTCGGGCAAACGGCGGAAGATGGCTTGCGACTTGAAATAAGGTGTCTGGGGCATGGGAGGAGTACCGATGAGCGTCTGGTTGCTCTTGATGCTGCCCGGAGCTCCCGACTGGGCTCCTAACATCACTTTGTCGCCGATGGTGATATGACCGGCAACGCCAACCTGGCCGCCAAACATACACCACTGACCCACTTTCGTGGAACCGGCGATACCCACTTGGGCCGACATCACGGTGTTCTCGCCAACCTCGCAGTTGTGTGCCACTTGCACTAAGTTGTCTAATTTCACACCCTTGTGGATGACGGTGCTGCCCATCGTAGAACGGTCAATACATGTGTTGGCTCCGATTTCCACATCGTCTTCTATCTTCACAATACCAATTTGGGGTATCTTGTCGTAACCGTTGGCGCCAGGGGCGAAACCGAAACCGTCGGCACCAACCACACTGCCGCCATGAAGGGTCACACGGCTTCCCAACTGGCAACCGTGATAGATGGTGACATGCGGGTAGATGAGGCAGTCGTCGCCCAAGGTCACTCCCTCGCCGATGTAGGCGTGAGGGTAAATCACACAACGGTCGCCGACAACGGCCCCGTCAGCGATATAAGCAAAGGCGCCTACATAACAGTCGTTTCCAACTTTCGCTTTCGGTGAGATGAAGGCAAGCGAGTCTATCCCTTTCTTCCGGGGTTTCATCGACTCGTACAGCTGTAACAGTTTGGCTACGCTTTCGTAAGCGTTCTTCACACGAATCAACGTAGGCTCAACGGACTGTTCCAACGTCAAATCTTCATTGACAATGACAACACTCGCATGACTTGTATATAAGTGATGAGTATATTTGGGGTTGGATAGGAATGTGATGGAACCGGGTGTTCCCTCTTCTATTTTCGAGAAAGTTCGAATGGTTGCATTCTCATTTCCCTCGATTTTTCCTCCAATCAACTCAGCTATTTGTTTCGCAGTAAACTCCATTATTTTTTGTGTCTAAAAAATATTTTGCAAATTTACATAAAAAAGAGCGGAATGCAAAATAAAAACGAAAGTTTTTGATTTTTCATTCCCGAATTGCCTGTCACAGCCCATGAATCCCATCATAGTCTATGAATCCCATCTCCCCCCAAATAACTACACTCGCTGATAGCAAAGGAAATATTTGCGCACTTTCTTGGATAATAGTGCCACATTCAGAATTTCCGATGCTTCGGTGATATCTTTGATGGTTCCGTCTTTGTATAAAATGCTGATATGGTCGTCGTTCACATCATACATGTCTTTTTGGATGACATTCAGACTCATCAGATAGTCTCTATCGGTTCCCGTAATGCCTGTGGATTCCTCGATTCGGCGGCGTATCTCGTCGATATGGTCATCAGAATACGGCTCGTCACTGATTTCTACGCGGAAGGGGATGCGGTTGACCAAATCACGCGATAAAATTGAGAGAATCTGGTCGTCGCTCATCGTCCACTCTTTCACGGCACTCCAAATATCATTGTCGTCCAAGCGGCTGTAGATGCCAAGGGCTTCCTCGTGCTCCAAGAACCATGCCTTGTCCACTTCGTTGTATAGGAAATAGCGCAGGGCCGGCGGGGCAAACAGTTCCACACCCTGCCGAGCCAAGTGCTTCGCCCGCTTCAATGTGTTGACTAACACTTTCTCACAGGCCACCGTCGTCTTGTGCAGGTACACCTGCCAATACATCAACCGGCGTGAGGTGAGATAGTTCTCTATCGAGTAGATGCCTTTCTGGTCCACCACCAGTTGGTCGTCCACCACATTCAGCATCTTGATGATACGTGCACTGCCGATATTCCCTTCTGTCACGCCGGTGAAAAAACTGTCTCGACGCAGATAGTCCAGACGGTCCATGTCCAACTGACTGCTGATGAGCTGGTGGAGAAAACGTTTCGGATAACAGTCTTTGAAGATGTTTAATGCCAGATTCAAAGCGCCGTTCATACCGGCATTGATCTGCTCCATCATCAGCAAGGATATCTCTTCGTGCGAGATGTCTTGTATCAGGGTGTTCTCCAACACGTGCGAGAAAGGACCATGACCGATGTCGTGCATCAGGATGGCGGCCTGGACGGCCTCCGCCTCGCTGTCGAAGATGAAGATGCCCTTCTGTGTGAGCGACACGATGGCTTCGCTCATGAGGTGCAGCGCGCCGATGGAGTGTTGGAAACGGGTGTGCTGGGCACCGGGATAGACCAACGAGGCCAACCCGAGTTGCTTGATGCGCGACAAGCGTTGCATCAGGGGATGCTTCACGATGTCGAGCAACATGCCCCTCGGTATCTTGATAAAGCCAAAGACGGGGTCGTTGATGATTTTGCTGTCCACCATGCTCTTATCTTGTTATGGCGTCCAACTCAGCACGCATCTGCTCCTGCAACTCATGCGCCTTCTCGGTGGCACGCTCGGCAAAGTCCTCACCACTGCTGGCATAGATGATGCCGCGTGAGGAGTTGACCAACAGTCCGCAGTCGGAGGTCATGCCGTAGCGGCAGACGTCCTGCAGACTGCCGCCTTGGGCTCCGATGCCCGGAACGAGAAGGAAATGATGGGGGGCAACGCGACGGATGTCTTTGAACATCTCGCCACGGGTGGCTCCGACCACATACATCATCTGGTTGGCGTCTCCCCATTGCTGCGACACGCGGAGCACTTTCTCAAACAAACGCTCGCCATCGGTGCTCTCGGTCAACTGGAAGTCGTACGAGCCCTGATTGCTGGTCAAGGCCAACAGAATGACCCACTTGCCGGGATAAGCCAGGAAGGGCTTCACGCTGTCTTCGCCCATATAGGGCGCCACGGTCAGCGAATCCACATCGTATTCCTCAAAGAAGGTGCGGGCATACAGGGTGGAGGTATTACCGATGTCGCCGCGCTTGGCATCGGCGATGATGAAATGACGGGGATAATTCGTTTTCAAGTAGTGGATGGTCTTCTCAAACGACAGCATCCCTTTCACACCACCACTCTCATAGAAAGCCAAGTTCGGCTTGTATGCCACGCAATAGGGGGCGGTAGCGTCAATCATCTGCCGGTTGAACGAAAACACAGGGTCTTCTTCGCCCAACAGATGGGATGGAATCTTCTTCACGTCGGTGTCTAATCCCACACACAAAAAACTCTTCTTCGAGAATATCTCACGAACCAACTCTTCTCTTGTCATAACCTTTTGATTTCAATCGTCATTCTTCATCGCCGCAGGCGACAATTTTTCGGTCAAAGACCTCAACAACTCGTCAACATTCAACATTCAAAATTCAAAATTGAATAACTCTTCATCGCCGCAGGCGACAATTCAACATTCAACATTCAAAATTCAACACTCAACATTCTACAGTTCACTTTCTTTCATCCGCTCTGCATTCTCCGCCACCGTCAGCGCGTCAATCATCGCTTGGATGTCGCCGCCGAGAAAACCTTGCAGGTCGTGTGTCGTATAACCGATACGATGGTCGGTCACACGTCCTTGAGGGAAATTATAGGTGCGGATTTTGGCCGAACGGTCGCCTGTGCTCACCAATGTCTTGCGGCGGCTGGCAATGTCGTCCATGTATTTCTGATGCTCACGGTCGTAGATGAACGTACGCAGACGCGACAGGGCACGCTCTTTGTTCTTCGGCTGGTCGCGGGTCTCTGTACACTCAATCAAAATTTCTTCCACCTCGCCGGTGTTGGGGTTCTTCCATGGATAGCGGAGACGGACGCCCGATTCCACCTTGTTCACGTTCTGACCGCCGGCGCCACTGCTGCGGAAGGTGTCCCATTTGATGTCGCCCTCATTGATGTTCACCTCAAACTTATCGGCCTCGGGCAAGACGGCCACAGTGGCAGCGGATGTGTGCATACGTCCTTGCGTCTCTGTGGCAGGCACGCGTTGCACGCGGTGAACGCCCGACTCGTATTTCAACGTGCCATACACGTTGTCGCCACTCACGGCGAAGTCAATCTCCTTATAACCGCCAACGGCTCCCTCGCTCGTGCTGGTCACTGAGATAGTCCAGCCCTTGCTGTCGCAGAATTTCTTATACATGACAAACAAATCCCCGGCAAACAAAGCGGCTTCATCGCCTCCCGTTCCCGCGCGGATTTCCATCTGCACATTCTTGGCGTCCTCGGGGTCTTTGGGCACCAAGGCCATCTTGATTTCTTCTTCTATCTGAGGCTGCAACTCCTCGTTGACGGCCAACTCCTCGCGGGCCATCTCTCTCATGTCGGGGTCGCTCTCGTTGGCGATGATGTCTTTCGCCTCTTTGATGGTCGTCAGACAGGCGATATAGCGTTTGCGGGCATCCATGATGTCGCCCAACTCCTTATACTCACGGGTCAGCTTCACATAACGCTCTTGGTCGCTAATCACGTCAGGGTCGGTAATCAGCGTGGAAACCTCTTCAAAACGGGCTTCCAGACCGTCCAATTTCTCTAATATACTGTTATTGTCTATCATATCTCGTTTCTTAATACTCAAATTCGCCAAACTCGCTCTTGATGGTCAACGATTTCTTTCCTTCCTCCACACGGCCTATCACTTGAGCGGCGATGTGATAATTTTCGCTGATGGCAATCAGACTGGGGGCAAGGGAGGCATCGACGTACAACTCCATGCGGTGACCCATGTTGAAGACTTTGTACATCTCTTTCCAGTCGGTGCCGCTCTCTGATTGGATGAGGCGGAACAGCGGGGGCACCTCAAACATGTTGTCTTTGACCACACGGCAGTTGTCGCCCACGAAATGAAGCACTTTTGTCTGGGCACCTCCTGTGCAATGCACCATCCCGTGGATATCACTGCGGTAATGGTCTAACATCTCTTTGATGACAGGGGCGTAGGTGCGGGTGGGGGAGAGCACCAATTGGCCGGCGTCTATGCCTAAACCCTCGATGGCTTCGGTCAAGGTCTTCCGACCGCTATAGACCAGCTCGTCGGGCACTTGATGGTCGTAACTCTCAGGGTATTTCTCTGCTAAGTATTTGCTGAACACATCGTGGCGGGCGCTGGTCAGGCCGTTGCTGCCCATGCCTCCGTTGTAACGGTCTTCGTAGGTGGCCTGACCGCACGATGACAACCCTACGATGACATCGCCCGGACGGATGTTGGCATTGTCAATCACCTGGTCGCGCCGCATCCTGCATGTCACGGTCGAGTCAACGATGACGGTCCTGACCAAATCGCCCACATCAGCGGTCTCACCGCCGGTGGGGTAGATGCCCACGCCCATCTCGCGCATCTGGGCCAACAACTCGTCGGTTCCGTTAATGATGGCGGAGATGACCTCGCCGGGTATCAGCATCTTATTGCGTCCGATGGTGCTGGAAACGAGGATGTTATCGGTGGCACCCACGCAGAGCAGGTCGTCGGTGTTCATCACGATGGCATCTTGTGCGATGCCTTTCCACACGCGCAGGTCGCCCGTCTCTTTCCAATACATATAGGCCAGTGACGACTTCGTGCCAGCGCCGTCGGCATGCATGATATTGCAGTAGTCGGGGTCGCCGCCTAATATGTCGGGTATAATCTTGCAAAAAGCTTGAGGAAATATCCCCTTGTCTATATGCTTGATGGCATTATGCACGTCTTCCTTCGCGGCCGATACTCCGCGCATCATATACCGATTTGATGAGTCCATCATATTCTACGCTAACGCTAAATGATAAATGTTAAATGCTAAATATCTCCTTTTACCTCCCTTTATCTCCCTCAGTAATGGCCCATTAACTCCCCTTTTTAACTCCCCTTTTTAACTCCCCTTTTTAACTCCCCTTTATTAACTATTCCAAAACTCCCAACTCGCAAACGCCTGCAACAACAGCATTTCAAGTCCGTTCTTCACCGTCGCTCCCTGGGCGGCTCCCTTTTGCATGAACAGTGTCTCGTCGGGGTTGTAAATCAGGTCGTAGAGCAGGTTATGACTGTCCATGGCTTCATAGGGCAGGGGAGGGCACTCCGACACATTGGGAAACATTCCCAAGGGGGTGCAGTTGACAATCACATTGTATTCGCGCACCACATCAGGGGTGATTGTCTCATACTGAATTGTGCCAGGACGCTCGTAGCGGCTCACATACACCACCTCGAGACCCAAAGCGGTCAACGCAAAATGGATGGCTTTGGCGGCACCGCCGGTACCCAATACAAGGGCTTTCTTGTGAAACCGCTCCAGCATCGGCTCGATGCTGCGGGTAAAACCTATCACATCGCTGTTGAAACCTTTCAAAATGACCTTGCTGCCTTTGTGCTGCACCTGTATCACGTTCACGGCTCCGATGGCACGGGCTTCAGGCGTGATATGGTCCAAGTAGCTCATCACCTTCTCTTTATAGGGGATGGTGACGTTCAAACCGCGCAACTGAGGATTGGTGGCAAGTACCTCTTCCAAATCCTCGATCGATGCAATCTCAAAATTCTCATACACCGCGTCGATGTTCTCGTTTTGAAATTTCTCGTTGAAATACCCGATAGAGAACGAATGCCCTAAAGGGTAACCTATCAGTCCGTATTTGTCCATTGTCGTGAATAGTGGGTTATTTGGTCGCAAAATACATGGTGCAGATGCCGAATGTCAAACGGCGGAAGTGAGCCTCGGAGAATCCTGTGCCCTTCAATATCTCGGTCATCTTCTCTCCTTGGGGAAAGGCTTCGATGGTGGCGGTCAGGTAGCGGTAGGCGATGGGGTCTTTGGAAACCAGTTTACCATACAGGGGGAGGACGGTATGCGAGTATATCTTGAACAACTGCTTCATCGGAAACCGTACCGGTGTGGTCAGTTCTACTATCGACAGGTGTCCGCCGGGACGCAGCACTCGGCACATCTCGCGGAGGCCTTGCTCTAAGTCGGCAAAATTACGGATGCCGAAAGCAGCGGTGACGGCGTCAAAACTGTTATCGCTGAAGGACAGGTGCAGACAGTCTTCTTTCGCAAAGCGGATGATGCCGTCCAAACCAGCTTCTTTCACTTTCTGCTTTCCCACTTCCATCATGCCTTCGGAGATGTCGGCACCCACAATCTCTTCGGGGTGAAGCACCTCGGCCAACTGAAGGGCGAAGTCGCCGGTGCCGGTGGCGATGTCCAATAACCGTTTCGGATGGTAGGGCTGCAACTGACGCACGGCTTTCTTGCGCCACCCCTTGTCGATGTTCCACGACAGACGGTGGTTCAATTTGTCGTAGGTCGGGGCGATGTGGTCGAACATCTGCTTCACTTGCTCGCCCTTGTCGCCATCCGCATGATACGGTTTGATCTCCTCCTGTTGATACATTCCTTTTATCGGGTCTTCAGATAGTCGCTCACGTTCTTCTCGATGCGGGTGGCTATATCTACCTCGGCATCGGCTTTAATAAACGGCTCGCCGGTGATGTGCTCGTACAACTCGATATAGCGGTCGCTCACGCTCTCTGCATACTCGTCGGTAATCTCGGGCATCGTCTGCCCCGGCTCGTTCATGAAGTTGTGTTCGATGAGCCATTGGCGTACAAACTCCTTGGAGAGCTGGCGCTGGGGCTTGCCGGCTGCCAGATTCTCTTCGTAACCGTCGGCATAGAAATAACGACTGCTGTCGGGCGTGTGAATCTCATCGATGAGATAGACTTTGCCGTCGCGCTTGCCAAACTCGTATTTGGTGTCAACGAGAATCAGACCGTGGCGGGCGGCAATCTCCTGACCGCGGGCAAACAACTTGCGGGTGTAGTCTTCCATCACGGCATAGTCGTCGGCGCTCACTAATCCTTGCGCGATGATTTCTTCACGCGAGATATTCATGTCATGACCTTCATCGGCTTTGGTCGTCGGGGTGATGATGGGCTCGGGGAAACGCTCGTTCTCACGCATGCCCTCGGGCAACTTCACACCGCACAGCTCACGGCAACCCTCTTGATAGGCACGCCAGGCGGAGCCGGTCAGTATCGAACGGATAATCATCTCCACACGGAAACCCTCACATTTCAAACCGACGGTGACCATCGGGTCGGGGGTGGACAACTTCCAGTTGGGACAGATGTCCGAGGTGCTGTCTAAGAATTTGGCTGCTATCTGATTCAGCACCTGACCCTTATAAGGGATGCCTTTGGGAAGGATGACGTCAAACGCGGAAATGCGGTCGGTGGCTACCATCACCAAAAGGTCGTCGTTGATGTCATACACATCGCGTACTTTACCATGATACACACTCTTCTGACCTTCAAAAAGAAAGTCTGTTCTCGTTAATGCTTTCATTGTTTTGTGGATATTTCGTTGTGTCGTTTGTCTGCTTCTTCGTAAGCATGGACGATGCGGGTCACTAATTTGTGACGGACGATGTCCTTCTGGTCCAATTCGATGTGGGCGATGCCCTCAATGCCCGACAAGGTGTTGACGGCCTCGCGAAGACCGCTGATCTGACCGCGGCCAAGGTCTATCTGGGTCAGGTCGCCTGTGATGAGCATCTTGGTGTTCCAACCCATACGCGTCAGAAACATACGGATCTGGGCGGGGGTGGTGTTCTGGGCTTCATCCAAAATCACCACGGCGTCACTCAGTGTGCGACCACGCATAAAGGCTAAGGGGGCGATTTGGATGATATGTTTCTCCATCATGTCTTGCAACTTCACTGCGGGTATCATGTCCTCCAAGGCATCGTAGAGAGGTTGCAGATAGGGGTCTATCTTGTCTTTCATGTCACCGGGCAGAAAACCTAATTTCTCACCGGCTTCGACGGCTGGACGACAAAGGATGATTTTCTTGGCGGTCTTTTCCTTCAGCGACTTCACGGCCAAGGCGATGCTCAGATAGGTCTTGCCGGTACCCGCAGGACCGGTGGCGAAAATCATGTCGTTCGTCTCAAAGGCATCGATCATGCGCTGCTGGTTCTCGCTGCGCCCTTTGATGGCACGGCCGGATAGGTTATAGACCACCACGCCTTTCACGGAATCGGCCTTGGCTTTCTGGGTCTTAATCAAATCAACGATGTCTTCGGCGCTGATGCTGTTGTATTTCAACACATGGTCGCGCAAACGAAAGACATGTCCCTCAAAGACATCCATCTCATCTTCATCTCCCAAAACGCGGAGCACGTTGCCACGGGCCACAATGCGCAGTTTGGGAAACAACGACTTAATCAGTTGTAAATGTATATTATTGGCCCCATAGAGCACTACAGGGTCAATATCTTCCAGCACAATATGTTTCTCTATCAAAGCTCTTGTCCTATTTCGTATTCCTTAAAACATGGTCCTCAAAAATCCCTCCCACCTACCTCAAAATCATGGTCCTCAAAAATCCCCCACCTACCTCGCCCCGCAAGTAGGGACGCGGAGTGCCGCGTCCGCATAAGACCATTCCCCTTGTATGCGATGGTTCCATCTATCCTCCGTCCTCTACTCACCATCCTTCTTCCCATCTTTCACCTCGTCGGATGCGATGTCTGCTGTCTCTTTCGTGGCAGAGGTTTGGGCCTTTTCCTCCTTTTGCGCTGCAAAGTTAAGCAAAAAAAACGACATGGTGCATACAGCGCCCTTTTTTTCTTCCCTCCTTCTTTTCTTCGTCCTTTTTCCCCTCCTTCTTCATCCTTTTGTCTTCTTTTTCCTTCTTCCTTTTTCCTTTTCTTCTTCTTTCTTCCGCCCCCTCCTTTTCCTTTTTTTCCCCTCCTTCTTTTTTTCCAGTCTCAGCCGATCTCGGCTGCGCCCCCCATCTTCTTAATCTTCCATCAGCTTCCGGTATCTGATGCGCTTGGGCTCTTCAATGCCCAACCGCATGGCTTTATTGGCCTCATATTCAGTATAGCTCCCCTCAAAGAAGAACACATTGCTTTGTGCATCATCGTCTGTGGGTGTGCTCTCAAACGCTAAGATATGCGTGCAGATGCGGTCCAAGAACCAACGGTCGTGACTGATGACGACGGCGCAACCGGCAAACGACTCCAGACCTTCCTCCAAAGCACGTAAGGTATTGACATCGATGTCGTTGGTGGGCTCGTCAAGCAACAGCACATTACCTTCTTGTTTCAAGGCAAGGGCCAGTTGCAAGCGGTTGCGCTCGCCACCCGACAACACACCGCATTTCTTCTCCTGGTCAGCACCGCTGAAATTGAAACGCGACAGATAGGCGCGCACATTCACATCGCGACCGCCCATGCGGATAGTCTCGTTGCCTTGGCTCACCACCTGATACACGGTCTTGGTCGGGTCGATGTCTTTATGCTGTTGGTCCACATAACTGAGCTTGACGGTTTCGCCCACGCTGAAGGTGCCGCTGTCGGGTTGTTCCAACCCCATGATTAGACGGAACAGGGTGGTCTTGCCCGCACCGTTAGGACCGATCACACCCACGATGCCGTTGGGCGGCAACATGAAGTTAAGGTCGCGGAAGAGCACTTTGTCACCGAAGGCTTTCGACACATGCTCGGCCTCGAGCACCTTGTTGCCCAGACGGGGACCGTTGGGGATGAATATCTCCAATTTCTCTTCTTTCTGCTTCTGCTCTTCGTTGAGCATCTTATCGTACGAATTCAGACGCGCTTTGCCCTTCGCATGACGCGCCTTCGGGGCCATGCGCACCCATTCCAACTCGCGCTCCAACGTCTTGCGGCGCTTTGAGGCGGTCTTCTCCTCTTGGGCCATGCGCTGGCTCTTCTGCTCCAGCCACGATGAGTAGTTGCCTTTCCATGGGATACCCTCGCCACGGTCTAACTCTAAGATCCACTCGGCCACATCATCTAAGAAATAACGGTCATGGGTCACAGCGATGACCGTGCCCTCATATTGCTGCAAGTGTTGTTCCAGCCAATCGATGCTTTCGGCGTCTAAGTGGTTGGTGGGCTCGTCTAACAATAAGACGTCGGGCTTCTGTAAGAGCAGACGGCACAAGGCCACACGACGGCGCTCACCGCCCGACAGGTTTTCCACGCTCCAATCGCCGGGGGGACAGCGCAGAGCATCCATCGCACGCTCCAGTTTCGAGTCCATATTCCATGCGTCGGTGGAGTCGATGATGTCTTGCAACTCGGCCTGACGTGCCATCAACTTGTCCATCTTGTCGGCGTCCTCGTAGTATTCGGGCAAACCGAACTTGACGTTGATGTCATCGTATTCTTTCAGGGCGTCATACACATGCTGCACGCCTTCCATCACATTCTCCTTCACGGTCTTGGTCTCGTCCAAGGGCGGGTCTTGCGGCAGATAACCCACACGATAGCCGGGACTCCAAACCACGTTGCCCTGATACTGCTGGTCCAGTCCGGCGATGATTTTCATCAAGGTGGATTTGCCGGCGCCATTCAGGCCGATGATACCAATCTTCGCTCCGTAAAAGAAGCTGAGATAGATATTTTTGAGCACTTGCTTTTGATTCTGCTGGATGGTCTTGCTCACTCCGACCATTGAGAATATCACTTTTTTATCGTCAACTGTTGCCATGGCTTTTTGGGTTGAGGGTTTAAGGTTGAGGGTTTATAGTTGAGGGTTGAGGGTTTAGGGTTGAGGGTTTAGGGTTTAGGGATGAGGGTTCTAAGCATATCTCTTACCCCTAACCCCTAACCCCTTACCTCTCTCTAATACTTCACTTATGTTTCTCTATTAACTCCCCCGCCTGTTGATTTCCCATGTCTTTGGCCTTCTGCAGTGCTTCCAGGCCCTCTTTCTTCTTACCCGCCTGAATCAGCGCCAGACCGTTGAGCAGATAACCCTCATCATATTCCGGGGCTACCTTCATACACAACTCGGAGGTCTTCAACGCATCATCGGTCAGGTTCAGACGGAGCTGTAAGGAGCACATCTCGGCAATCAGCATCGGGTCACCCTGCGACAGATAGATGGCACGCGCTATGTCGTCGAGCGCCTGCTGATACATCCGGGCTTTCACTTCGCATTGTTCCCGCTGATAGAAAAATTCGGCAGTCCGCATACCCACGTAGAGTGAGTCGTATTGATTGTAATCGGCTACGGCCTTCCGGTATTGTCCGGCTTGGTCTAATGCGGCGCCGCGGGCCAGGAAATAGGGCGCGGCCTCGGGACCTAACGGCTCACGGCAGTTGGCGACAGCGCTGTCAAGCAGGGCGAGAATCTCTTCTTGGGGGGCCTGTAAGTGCTGCTTGCATTGCGCCGCCTCGTAATACAACTCAGGGTTGCGCAATTCGGTGCCCGTCAGTGTCATAAACTGGTCGTAGGCTTGTTGGTGATTGCCTTGCATAAACGTAATCTGCGCCTGCAGATGTTGGTAGAGTGGGAGAGGCTTGAGCCGGTAGGCTTCTTCTACTTCCTGCATCGCTTTGTCTAAACTCCATGCGGCGAAGGGTGCATCAGCATGGTATGCCTCTTTCTGATAGATGAGACGGGCATACTCATAATGGGCTTCCGACTTGTCCGAGGCATTCTTGATGCTACTCTCCATGGTGCGGGCGGCTGCGGCATAGTCGCCACGGGCTGACTCCGCTTGGGCTTGTGCGGTATATCCCTCTGTGGCTGTGGGGAAATGACGCGTGAACAAGGCCACGGTCTTCATGTATTTGACACTGTCGTTCTGCTGAGCGGTCAGCATCATGGACAAGAGTGCTTGGTCCTTGTCTTTAGGCAGGGTCACAGGGATACTGGTCTTGCGGAGCAAGGGCTCGCTCACGGTTAGTCCCGTGGACTTGAAATCGGCGGCATAGCGGACATCCGTGGCATGGATGGCATTCGAGGTCGTGGCGCGTTGCATCAGACCAATCACCAAACCGTTGCTGTTGATAAACGGGCAACTGACAGCATTGTCGGAGGCATCACCCGACAAAATGTAATAGAAATATTTGCCTGAGAAGGTCTCCACGTTATCTACGGTCATCTCCAACGCTGTGCCGCCGCCTTTGCCGTAGTTCATCAACCACACCTTGTTGCCTTTGGTCACCTGGCCATTGGCTGGCGTGACGCCTGTTGTCTTGCCTTCAACTTGAAAGAGGGCGATGTCGTAGAGGTCGCTGGCGCCGGTGATGCTCACCACGTCCATCTTCTTACCGCTGGCATCCACCACGACGGCATGGTCGGCACCGGCAAAGGGTGTCCAGTCGCTCACACCATGACCTTCATTGTCGATAAACACGCCGTGAGAGGAACCCAACAGACTGCCGTCAGCCTTAAACGTGGTCAGGGTGAACACTGCTTTTCCAGCATTCTTCACCGCTGAAGGTTGTGCCAACAACCGCTGGCCTAAAAAGAGCATCAAAAATGATAATATATAATATCTCATATCTTTAAATAATTACTATTTGGCCTTTTTACTTTTTTACCTTTTTACTTTTTTACTTTTACCTTCAGCAACTCTTTCGCGTTGTTGATGGCTGCCTCGGTCACATTCTCACCGCTGAGCATCTGCGCAATCTCATGCACACGCTCCTCGGCGTTCAACTGTTGCGTATGACTTACAGTGCCTTCTGCGCCCTCTTCTTTGTACACCTTATAATGGGTGGTTCCTAAGGCGGCAATCTGGGGCAGATGGGTGATGCTGATGACCTGTCGGTCGTGGTCACCCATCTCACGCATGATATGAGCCATCTGCTCGGCTATCTTGCCACTCACACCCGTGTCTATCTCATCGAAGATAATGGTGGGCAGTTTCACCGCACCACTTATCATGGCTTTCAGTGACAGCATCACACGCGCTATCTCACCGCCCGAGGCCACTTGGGCAATGGGCTGGAGCGGGGTACTGGTGTTGGCACTGAAAAGGAATGAGATTTGGTCCTGACCGTCGGCTGACAGTTCTTTCGGGGATAGTTTGACCTCGAAACGCATATTGGGGATGCCTAAGGGTATCAGGTATGAACGCATCGACGCTTCGACCTGACGGGCTGCCTGGGTGCGGAGGCGCGTCAACTCTTTGGCTTGCTCCTCGCATATCGACCGCAGACGTTTCACTTCTTTCTCTTGCTCGGCCACGGCCTCATCGCTGTTGTCTATCTGGCTCAACTGACGTTGCAGGTCATCACGGATGGTGATCAGCTCGGCTGCCGTCTCCACATGATATTTCTTTTCCAAGTGGTAGAGGGTGTCTAAACGCTCATTGATACGCTCCAATTCGGCGGGGTCGAAATCGATGGCGTCGGTATAGCGGCTCACATCACCGCTGATGTCTTTCAACTCGATATGGCAGTTCTCCAACCGCTCGGCCAACTCTCGCACAACAGGATAGACACTGCTTATCCCCTCAAGCGCCGATGTGGCACTGCGCAACTTACTCACGATACCATCCTCACCAGACATCAGTTCATCGGCTTCATACAGAGCACTCTTGATGTCTTCGGCATGACTCATCGTCTCGCTCTCTTGTTCCAACTCTGACTGCTCGTCAACGGATAACTGGGCGGAATCCAACTCCTGGTATTGGAACAGCATGAAGTCCTCATTCTCGTGACCCCGTTGTATCTCATCTTTCAGACGGTTCAACGACTGCACAGCCTTCCGGTAATCAGCGAAGGAGAGACGGTATGACTGAAGCGGTTCATTGTTGCCGCTCAAGATATCGACTACTTCCAATTGGAAGTCTTCCTTGTTTAATAGCAGATTCTGGTGCTGACTGTGGATGTCTATGAGTTGTGAACCTAATTCGCGCATCGTGGTGAGCGGCACAGGGCTGTCGTTGATGAACGCACGGCTCTTGCCTGCGGCAGTCAACTCACGGCGCATAATGCAGTCTGTGGCATCGTAGTCGATGTCGCGCTCAGAAAAAAATGCCGCCAGATCATAACGGCTCACATCGAAATGCGCCTCTATCACACAACGGTCGCGCCCGCTCTTGATGCTCTTGCTGTCGGCACGCTGTCCCAACAACAGTCCGATAGCGCCGAGGATAATGCTCTTGCCGGCTCCCGTCTCACCCGTGATGACCGAAAAGCCAGGATGAAACGTCATCTCCAACTCATCAATCAGTGTGAAATTCTTAATATATAATTGTTGTAACATGATTACAATTCACAATTCACAATTTTCAATTCTTCATTCTCAATTCTTCATCACGAAGCGACAATTCAACATTCAACATTCAACATTCGTCATTCTTCATTCAATTCTCCTTGATCTTCTCCCAAGCATTATTTTGCGAGGCGTTGATACCGAAGAGAATGTCGTAGGCCGACTCTTTTTCTTTCTGGGTGCCCTTGCCCTTGTAGATATTGGCCAACTCATCTTTCTTGTAGTCGGTCCAGATTTGGGGCCAGAGGCTCAACGGCTTGTTCTCATGACATTTCTGCAAATCGTTTTCCAATGCCGTGGTTATCTCCGTACGGCCACGGTCAGCGTTATTCGCCATCTCGTCAAGTCCTTTGCGGTAATAGTCGTACTGCAACTGGCGGAAGGGGGCCATGCCGCCGTCTAAATAATCATTGATGAGCGCAAAACGGTTGCGGTCGTTGTCAAAGGCGGCCCAACCGGGGAAATTCAGATTCTGCGCATTGTTGGTCAGGTTCATACAACGTTGCAGCACATCTTCACCACCCATGGGAGAGAATGAGTCCAAATCCAACCCGATAATCAGGTAGGCATAGTAGGCGATGAGTGCGGTCAACTGATTGTCAACCATCTCTTCGTTGAATTCCAATTGGTCGAACTGTGAAAACTCAAAATTGAAGTCATTATCCTTATTATTATATAAGGTAGTAGAATAAGCGGAATTATAGACGGGACGGTTTGCTTGTATCAGCGCATTGGCGGTGATGACATTGGTCGAGGCATCGTATTTCGTCACGGTGATGTTGAAATTACATACGATGCGCTCGTTCATCTGGAACTGGAGGTTCGTCCACTGACGGTCGTTGATAAATTGTTCCAACGACTGTTGCAAGGCCTCGAACACACTCGCGTCGGTGCCTTGTATCTGCTGGTGGTTGATGGTCACTTTCGCTTGCAACTCCTGTGCCCTCGACATGCTCGCCATCATCACAGAGACTATCAATATAATTATCCTTCTCATGGTTTCTTTTTCTTCCCAATTATGAACTGTTTTCTCCATTTGTGTCCCCCTCTATGGGAGGGGATACGGGGGAGACTTCTTGAATTAACGCCACAAAGTTAACGCTTATTGCACAATTATTGCTATCAACATAATTAAAAAAACAAAAAAGTATTATTTTTCACTAATAAAGTATTACTTGTTTTCAAAGAATAGTACTAACTTTGCAGCATCTTAATTGAATATCTTTATTTTTTAACTAAAACCAATGTATATGAAGAAAATTTTTACGCTTTTTGTGGCTTTGATAGCCTTTGCCGCTGTCGGTAGTGCTAAGATGGTTATCCCCTTTGCTTTTAATCCGTGGGGAGCAGGTTGCGAATGTGACGCGACAACTCAGACCATTACTTTCTCGAAGGCTTGGAAAGGTGCCGGCAACTGGCTCAACTATGTGGACCTCTCTGACTACGACTGCATCGTGCTCAAATTCGCTGAACCCACTGTCGGTTCAATGAAAATCTGTGCTCAGTATGGCAAACCCAAAGGTACTGTGGATGCAAATGGTAATCCTGAATACGATATTGAGGGCGCTTGGGATACCGTGAATGAAAACATCATCCCGGGTTCAAAGATTATCAAGGTTGACCTCAATCCCGACCACTCTGATAAGGTGGCTCAATTCTGGGTGCAAAGCAAAGAGGCCGGTTGTAAAATGGTGATTGCCGAAATCTACGCCGGAACGGAAGATGAGTATCAGGCTGATCTCGAAGGAAACGCACCTGAAATTCCCGAGCGTGTTGATTTGACGCTGTCCGACCTTGGTTCTGGTTGGGGCGATTCCACATATGATGCCGCAACAAAGACCATCACGATTGGCCAAGACTGGTCGGGTAAAGGATGGTGGCTCGGTGATGTGGATTACTCACACTACAGTGCTGTGGTCATTGAGTTCGCTGAGGCTACAACTGCTAATGGCAAGGTTGTCGTGGAGAGTGAAGCTGGTAGCAATGGCGACGATGGCTTGTTCGATGTGAGCTGCCTTGTAAAAGTGGTTCCCCTCGCTCCCGGTGCTGATCATACCAAACAGGTGTATATCCAGGGTCCGGCTGAGACACAGTACAAACTTGCTGCTGCTTATGTGGCTACTGCCGACTATATCTCAACCAACGGTATCGTTGACAAATATGCCGACACAGAGGGTATTCACGACATGAAAGCCGAAAGCACAGTCAAAGACGGTGCCATCTACAACCTCGCCGGCCAGCGTGTCAACGCTACATTTAAGGGCGTGGTTATCCAGAACGGTCACAAGTTTATACAGAAGTAATCTCAATAGGTAAAATACAATATCCTTTTCAAGGGGAGTCTCAATCGAGGCTCCTCTTTTTTTGCATAAAAAGCAAATTTGTACAAAAAAAAGTAAATATAGTGTCATCCTAACTTGTTTTTTTTTGCTTATTTTGCACCTTATATATAATATATATCTATCAAACTTCTTATGAAAAAATATTTTTTCCTTTTGATGATGCTGAGTGCTTTGATTGCAGGATGTGCAAAACAGGGCGAAAAAGCCGACAATAAGCCTTTCGTGAAGGTGGAAAACGGACATTTCGTGAAAAATGGGAAGCCTTATTACTATGTAGGCACTAATTTCTGGTATGGTGCCATCCTCGGCTCGGAAGGGCAGGGGGGAGACCGGCAACGACTCTGCCGTGAACTCGACTATATGAAAGAGATGGGCATTGATAACCTGCGCATCCTCGTCGGCTCTGACGGACAGCGGGGAGTGACCACCAAGGTGGAACCGACGCTGCAGGAGGCACCGGGCGTCTATAACGACACCATTCTGGCTGGTCTCGACTACCTGCTCATGGAGATGGGCAAACGCGACATGGTGGCGGTGCTCTATCTCAACAATGCCTGGGAGTGGAGTGGGGGCTACGGCTTCTACCTCGAGCATGCAGGCGAAGGAAAGGCGCCGCGACCCAACGAGGATGGCTATCAGGCATACATGAGCTTTGTGTCGAAATATGCGGGATGCCAGAAGGCACACGAACTGTTCTACGACTATGTGCGATTTATCCTGGGGCGCACCAACCGCTACACCAACACACGGTATATCGACGACCCGGCCATCATGTCGTGGCAGATTGGCAACGAACCGAGAGCGTTCTCGAAAGAGGCGCTTCCCGATTTTGAGAAATGGCTCGCTGAGGCTTCGGCGCTCATCCGCAGCCTCGACCCCAACCACCTCATCTCTATCGGCAGTGAGGGCTCATGGGGGTGCGAGAACGATTATGGCACTTATGAGCGCATCTGTGCCGACAAGAACATCGACTATTGTAATATCCACCTCTGGCCCTACAACTGGTCGTGGGCAAGAAAAGACCACCTCATCGAGGACCTTGACACCAGTTGCGTCAATACCAAGGATTATATCGACCGCCATCTCGACATCTGCGCACGACTCAAAAAACCTCTGGTTATGGAGGAGTTCGGCTATCCGCGCGACGGATTCGTATTCGACATCGGCACTCCCACGAAGGGGCGCGACGGGTATTACCGGTTTGTCTTCTCGCTCGTAGGCGATAACGCTGAGAGTGGCGGCTACTTCGCAGGATGTAATTTCTGGGGGTGGGGTGGATTCGCTCAACCCAAACATGAGCAATGGCAGGTGGGCGACGACTATACCGGCGACCCCGCACAAGAGGCGCAGGGACTGAATTCTGTCTTCGCTTCTGATACTACCACCCTGCAAGTCATCAAAAATGAGGTGGAACGCATGAAAAACATTGGAAAACAGCAAGGTGAAAAGAAATCTTAATAAACATTGTTAAAAAAGTATCATTATTTCTCCTTGATATGCATTAACTTTGCAGCGCAATTTGAAATACAAACTGTTAATTCTTAAATAAGACCTAAAACCAAAAACATGAAAAAAATCATTATGCTATGGGCGGCACTCCTCATGAGTTGCCAGCTCTTTGCCCAGACGCAGCTCAGGGGTACTGTCCTCGATGGTGCCACAAACAATGAGCCGATGATCGGGGCAACCATTGTGGTGGAAGGTACGCAGACAGGCACCGTGACTGACATCGACGGTCACTTTACCATCACGATGCCTGCCGGGAAAACACGAATCGTGGTTTCAAGCGTGGGATACACATCACAAACGGTCAACGTAGCCGGAAAAGCCAACGTCCAAGTCATCATGAAGGAAGACACCAATATCATGGATGAAGTGGTGGTGGTAGGTTACGGTACGATGAAGAAAAGTGACCTCTCCGGAGCGCTCGGACAACTCAGAGGTGATGACCTGATGAAGGGTGGCGCTCTCGACCTTGCTCACGGTATGCAGGGTAAGGTGGCCGGCGTTAATATCCAGCAAAGCGATGGCGCTCCGGGCGGTGGCATGAGTATCGTGGTGCGTGGCGCCAACTCGTTTACCACCTCATCGCAGCCTCTGTTCATCGTCGATGGTGTGCCTTTTGAGACAGGTTCAACACCCGGTAATACGGCCACTGGTTCGGAACAACAGTCCAACCCCCTCAGTTTCATTAACCCGCATGACATCGAGAACATCGAA
Organism: uncultured Prevotellaceae bacterium; assembly: GCA_946404865.1. GTDB lineage: Bacteria > Bacteroidota > Bacteroidia > Bacteroidales > Bacteroidaceae > Prevotella. Next base: position 63,969 of record CAMJFC010000006.1, on the reverse strand, counting down.
ATTCTGAAAGATGCTTCAGCCACGGCTATCTACGGCTCTCGTGGCGCTAACGGTGTGGTCATCATCACAACCAAGAAGGGTAGGACAGGAAAACCCGTTGTTGAGTTCAACGGCTCGTGGGGTGTGCAGCACATCTCAAAGAAAATCGATATGCTCGACCCCGTCACCTATGCGAGATACCAGAATGAGCAAATCGAAAATGATGCCATCTATCAGAACTCGAAGAACACCAACCCGGCGTATCCCGGTAAGTGGGGCTATCAGTATCTCAACGGCCACATCGATTATACCACGGGTAAATATACGGGGGCACCGGAGGATTACGCTCATTCCCAGTGGTTCTACGATGAGTATGGCAACTCTACACTCATCGATATCGCCGACTGGCAGGATGAAATCTTCCAAACGGCTTGGACGCAGGACTATAACCTCAGCGTCAGCGGTGGTAGCGACAAGGGCTATTATTCGTTCTCCGGAAACTATGCCAACCAGGATGGTATCATCAAAAACTCTGGTTATGAGCGCTACTCTCTCCGTGTGAATATCGCACGTAAGGTGTATGACTGGCTGGAAATCGGTACCAACACCAGTTTCACCAACTCTACTACAAAATTCGCCAACACACTCAATTATAATACGGGTGTCGTCCGCTCGGCACTCATCTTCCCGCCCACCTATGGGCCCAATATGGATACCACACAGGCTGATGACCTCAACTGGCTCGCTGCCAACCCCGCAGCTTATGTGAAAAACACCAAAGACCAACTCGACGCCATCAACTGGTTCAGCAGTTCGTTCTTCGAGGTGAAACCCTTCTCGTTCCTGAAGTTCAGACAGAACCTCGGTCTTTCTTACAATGACTCACACCGTGGCAGTTATTACGACCGTCACACCCAGGAAGGTAAGTCGCCGACCAACGGTAAGGCCAGCAAGGCTTCTAATATATGGAAAAGCCTCACCGCTGAGTCAATTGTCACGTTCGACAAGACCTTCCGTGATATTCACAAACTGAATGTCATGGGTGCTTTCACCTTTGAGACGGGTAAGTGGGACAACTTCTCACAGGGATACTCCAATTTCCCCGATGACCTGACCAAGGACTTCAGTGTGGGCAGGGCGCTCTCTGTCGATGAACCAAGAAGTGATATCGGCGAGCAGAGACTGGTGTCTTTCCTCGGACGTGTCAATTACACCTTGCAGGAGAAATACCTGGCTACGGTCAGTGTGCGTTCCGACGGCTCTTCTAAATTTACTGACAAGCACAAATGGGCTACGTTCCTTTCAGGGGCGCTCGCCTGGCGTGCTTCTGAGGAGAAGTTCATCAAAGACCTCAACATCTTCTCCAACTTGAAATTCCGTGTGTCGTATGGTGAGACGGGTAACCAAGGCATTGGCGCATACAGCACACTGCCACATCTCGACACAGCCAACTATCCCTTCAACGGGTCGCTCGTCAGTGGCGCGGCTCAAGAGTCGTGGAGAGGACCCGTTGATCCTGACCTGAAATGGGAAACAACGGCACAGTGGAATGCCGGTATCGACTTCGGATTCTTCAACAACCGACTCACCTTCACCATTGATTATTACCATAAGAAGACTCGTGACCTGCTGCAAAACGTCATCATCCCGATGCACACGGGTTTCTCCAATAAAATCACCAACAGCGGCAACGTGTATAACGAGGGATTGGAGATGACATTGGATTATAAGGTGATTGACACCAGCGACTGGCACTGGGATTTCAATGCCAACATCTCGTTCAACAAGAATGAAATCGGTGGACTCCAAGGCGACCAGTTCGCCAATACGCTCTGGTATGGTGCAGACCAGGTCTTCATCCAACGTAACGGATGCCCCATCGGTGCCATCTATGGATATGTGGAAGACGGATTCTATGATACTGATGCTGAGACCGTGGCTCACCCCGGACTCGGTGCCGGTGGTACCAATATCGTGGGTGAAATCAGATACCGCGACCTTAACGGAGATGGCAGGATTGACGCCGAGAACGACAGAACCATCATCGGCGACACCAACCCTGATTTCGTTTATGGCTTCACCAACAATGTCACTTGGAAGAACCTGACGCTCAGCTTCATGTTCCAAGGCTCACAAGGCGGCGACATGTTCAATGGTAACCTCATGGACATCTCGCTGGGTAATATCGGTAACATCCCACGCGATGCCTATGATCACAGATGGACGGCCGAAAACTACGAGAGCGCCAAATGGCCCATGCCGTCTTATGGCAACCAACGTACGTTCCTGCTCAGCGACAGATATGTGGAGAATGGCAGCTATCTCAAACTGAAGAACATCAGCCTGACCTATAATTGGATCAGACCGCTTAAAGGGATTGACGCACTGCGTTTCTCGTTTGCTGCAACCAATGTGTTTACCATCACCAACTACAGCTGGTACGATCCCGATGTGAATGCTTTCGGTAGTAGCGACTCTTCTCGTAGAGGTGTAGATATTTACTCCTATCCCGCTTCACGTACCTTTACTTTTAGTCTCGGTGTAACTTTCTAATGTGATTCAACTATGAAACTGAAAAAATATATTTATACAGCATTAATTTGCACTGCCGGGGCATTGACCGCCACATCTTGCAATGACTGGTTGCAAGAGGAACCAAAGAGCTTCATCGGGCCGGACCAACTCGGTGATTCCAAAGAGGCAGTGGATGAATGGATTAACGGTGTTTACAGCAACTGGCTCTACGATATGTTCTGCTGGGGTGAGTTCCCGCGTGTGCTCGAACTCGACGCCGACTATATCTCTGGACCCTCATGGCTGCTCGGTAAACTCGGTGCCGGCAACTTCCAAGGTGAAGAGTCGCTGCAAAAAATGTGGGCCGGACCTTATAACCTGATTAACGATGCGAATGTGGCCGAGAGGTATATCCGACAGATGACGAGCGTCGATGAAGGGTATAAGAACAATGCCATCGGCGAACTGCTCTTCCAAAAGGCATTCTGTTATTTCCTCCTCGTCAGGGCTTACGGTCCGATTCCCTACATGTCCACTGATGTGGCCAATGGCGAAGATGCGTATGGAGGAAGGGTGCCCGTGGCCGAGATTTACGACCATATCATACAGATGCTCACCGAGGCTGCCCAACTGATGTATAACAGGGACAATGCCAATTACCAACCAGGTCACGTCTCTGCAGGTTCAGCCGCTGGACTGCTGGCCAAGGTGTATGCCACGATGGCTTCGGCTGCCATGCCCGCTGGCACACAGGTTACTGTTCGCACGGGCGCTCCTTATGAGAATGTCACCTACCAAGGCGAATCCGTGCAAATCTATCGCGCTCCTACAGCCGAGACGTTCAACAAACAAGCGGTTGCTGGTTATGAGAATATGGATGCGCAAGACCTCTATGCTAAAGCCGCTGAATGGGCGAAAAAAGTCATCGACGGACAATACGGACCCTACGAGCTATCTGAATACAGCAACCTTTGGAAACGCTCAAACAGAGATGCATCTGAGTTTATGTGGGCCATTCAAAGCCTTGATGGCGACACCAAGTATCGTACTCAGATTCACTCGTTCTACTCGGGCTACAGCACGACCGCTAACCCCAATTTCCTGCAGTCTGGTGGATGGGTGGGATGCACCAACAACTGGTACTCGCTCTTCGATGACCAAGACTATCGCATCACGCAGGGTGTGCGGCACTTCTGGAGATACTACTATCAAGAGGAATACAACGGTTGCTTCTACTATCCGCAGAGCTGGTCGGAGAAAGTGCAGGGCGTCACGCAGATGGGCGAATGGGTGGAACAGGCTGAGGAGTACAAGGCTACAGGCTTGTCATACCAATACAACCAATCGTCGGAGTGCCTGGCTTTCACCACCAAGTATGATGATGTGTTGAACAAATCGACCGATTATGCCGACTCGCAGTGGGCATTCCTCCGCTATGCAGACGTCATGCTCATTTATGCTGAGGCTGAGAATGAACTCGGAAATGATGCCGAGGCCGTCAATTACCTGAATAAGGTAAGACAGAGAAGTAACGCTACGCTTATGAGTGCTTCTCCGGGTAAAACGGCACTGAGAAGCGCCATCATCGAGGAGCGTGCTAAAGAATTCGCTTGTGAGGGCGACCGCAGATGGGACCTCATCAGATGGGGTATCTATCTCGATGCGATGAATGCTATCGTGGTTAATAAGGGCACACCGGAGGAAAACCACCAGGATGACGCCGGCAACAGCAAACTCCGCACGGAGAGGAATCTTCTTTATCCCATTCCTGAAAAGGAAATGGTGGCTAACCCCAATATCACCGAAAATAATCCTGGATGGAACTAATTCACCTTTTCAACGATATGATTATGAAAACAAAAATATTGAGTATATGTTCAATCGCGGTGCTCGCTATTGCGCTGATGTCGGCTTGTAGCGATGTCGTGAAATATCAGGATGGTGTGGAAGACCTCTTCCACAACGATGGAGCACCTGCTATCGCTGCCGTTTATGATGCCATGCCCGATGCGGACCAATCAACACCCATCAATGTGGCGGTGTTGAAGCAGTTCATCAGGGTGCAAGGACAGAACCTCAGCCATCCGAAGAGAGTGGTGATCAATGGTATCGACGTCGATGTCAGACAAATCTATGCTGAGAGCAACTCTTCATGGATTCGCATCCCAAGGGTGGTGCCGGAGATGGAAACAGGAAAATTGGAATATGAGACGGAACAGGGTAAAGCTGTCGTCGATTTCAATGTCACGATTCCTCATCTGGAATTGGAAGGCTTGGAAAATGAGTTCGTGCTTCAAGGCAATGAGGTGAGGGTCAAAGGCGATTTCTTCGACCTCTACGAGTTTAACGACACCACTGACGCTTCCACGGCTTCTATCACCATTACCAACGAGGCGGCGGGATATAGAGAGGTGATCAAGACGGACTCTTGTACGGAGAGCTATACGGGTATCATCATTCCCGAGGATTGCCCCGACAACTCGCTCATCACTTTCTCGTGGGTTGAAAAGGGGGAGAATTTCTCCAAAACCATTCCGTATCGGATGACCGACCAACTCATGTTCGGCGATTTCAGCGGCGACTTGGGATGGTGGAACGATTGGGGTAAATCACTCGTAACCACCGGCGGAAACGGCGGACCGGAATATCTCGGCTTCGGATTCTTGAGAGTGACGGGCACCTTTGCCGCTTGGGACTGGAATTCTACGGGATTCGGGTGCAACTGGCGCTGGAAAGACGCTGCTGAACATCCTGAGAATTATGTGATGAAATTCGAAGTGTGGACCAATTCCAACAACCCCTATTACTCATATGGCGACAACGGACTCAATGGTGCTCAAAACGGCGGTTATTGCCTCACTTTGAATGGAGGTGACCCAAGACGCCAGTACGACCCCATCTCCGAATTTGGCATTACCAATACCTATGGCCATTGGATGACCGTTGCGATGCCGCTCAATTCTATGTTTGATGAAAACCACCAGCTGCCACTTGAAGAAGCATGGGTGAGCCTCGAGTTTGTGCTACAGCCGAATCCCGTCGATGGTGAATCGCCCTGGACGGTTGACCACGCATGGGGACAATTCAGAATCGAACCGAAACAATATTAAAATATCATTGCATCATGAAAAAGATCAAATATTTCTTCCTTTCCGCTCTCGCCATGACGCTCTTCACCGCTTGTGGCGACGATGATAAGGGCGAAGCAGCAGGATATGACCCCACACGGTTTACCGGCGTGGCACCACAAGTGGTGTCCACTTTCCCGGAGGCTGATGCCGTGGATGTCGATACACTCAAACAGATTGTTGTCACATACGACAAAAATATCTTCATTCCGCCTCACACTACAATCAGCGTCAACGGTGTCTTCCTCGATGAAGATGTGGAGGTGAGGGCCGAGGGTAATCAGCTGATTATTCCTTATGAACTGAAGGGAAATACCACCTATACCGTCCAAGTGCATAAACCTTCGGTGCGCGATGAGTTATACGACTTCGCCAGCGATTATAAATTCTCGTTCTCAACGATGATTGTCAATGCGTTTGACCCGACGCTCTTCAATATCGCTGAGGCCCCTGTCAATCCCAATGCTACTTCCGAAACGGTGGCGCTCTACAACTACCTCAAGGAGAACTTCGGTAAGAAGATGCTCACTGCTGCTATTGCCAACGTAAACTGGAATACGGAGAATGCAGAGGCCATGTATCAAATCACAGGAAAATACCCGGCCATCAACACCTTCGACTTCATTCACTTCTATTTCAGTAAACCGCTGAATCCTTCAAATTGGATTGATTATACCAATACGAAGGTGGTGGAGGATTGGGCTAACGAAGGCGGCATCGTGTCGTGTATGTGGCATTGGAATGTACCGCCATCACAGGCTCAAGAGAATAATTACAACAGTTATGTCATCAGACCTGACCAGACGGACTTTACCGCAAGAAACGCTACACGTTCCAACAGATGGGAATATACCCATGCTCTGCGCGACATCGACATCATTGCGGGCTATCTGTTGCAGCTGCAGGAGAAAGGTATTCCTGTGCTGTGGCGTCCCCTCCACGAGGCCCGTGGAAACTACGGCAAATACGGAGGCTCTGGAACGGCTTGGTTCTGGTGGGGGGCAAGTGGCCCGGTACAGTTTAAGAAACTGTGGCAGATGATGTTCGACCGCTTCAAGGAGAAAGGTGTCAACAACGTGCTTTGGGTGTGGACATCAGAGGGTATTGACCCCAATGACCCGGATGCAGGTGATGACAGCGATTGGTATCCTGGCGATGAGTATGTAGATATCATCGCGCGCGACTACTATCATGGAGATAAGACGAATGAGTATCACGCTTCACTTGGCGACCAGTTCGATGCACTGCGTAATATCACGGGCGGTAAGAAAATCATCGCCTTCAGTGAGGGTGACGCGTTGCCCGGATGGAAGAACATGCTCTCCGAAGGTGCGTTCTGGAGCTGGGCTATGCCGTGGTATGGACAGGATGCTAATGGTACTCCCTACATCAACAGTGCATACAACACCGAGGAATTCTTGAAAGAATGGATGACCTCGCCCATCGCTGTCACACGCGACCAAGTGCCAAGCTTTAAGTAATGAAATAACCCCTTCTGTCGCTACGGCGTCAGCCCGCTCCCCTCCCTTCAAGGGGAGGGGCAGGGGTGGGGTCTGTAATTCAAATATAATTAGCATTCAAATCTCAAACCAGTGAAACGTCTTAATATCATCCTTCTATCCTTGTTGCTCGCATTGCCCATGATGGCGCAAATCAGAGGCAACAATATTACGGTCACCGTCACACCCGACCATCAAGACTGGAACTACAAGGTGGGCGAAAAAGCCAATTTCGTGGTCAATGTGTTCCGCTCGGGCACGCTCATCGACAATGCTGTCATTGACTTTGAGGCTGGCCCTGAGATGTACCCCGATGTTAAAAAACAAGGGGTCACTCTCAAAGACGGAACGATGAAATGGTCGGGAGCGATGAAGACTCCGGGTTTCTACCGCCTTCGTGTGGTGGCTCATGTCGGGGGCAAGGACTATGTTGGCGCATGCACGGCTGCCTTCTCTCCCGAGAAACTGCTGCCGGCTACACAGTGCCCTGCTGACTTCGACCAGTTCTGGAAAAATGCGCTCGATGAGGCGCGTGCCAACGACCTCGACCCACATCGGGAACTCCTTCCCGAACGATGCACCAAGGATGTGAATGTCTATGAGGTGAGTTTCGTCAACAACCGGCCGGGAAGTCGCATTTATGCGATTCTCTGCGTACCGGTGAAAGAAGGAAAATATCCTGCTTTGTTGCGCGTTCCTGGTGCTGGCGTCCGCCCATACGGTGGCGACATCTGGACGGCTTCTCAGGGTGCTATCACGCTCGAGATAGGGGTGCATGGCATTCCGGTCACCATGAAACAGAGTGTTTACGATAACCTCAACCAAGGGGCGCTCAACGGTTATTGGGAGTCCAATCTCGACCAACCTGAGAAAAACTATTACAGGCGGGTGGTGACAGGGGCTGTACGTGCTGTCGATTTTATTGCTTCTCTTCCCGAATGGAACGGACGCGAACTGGGTGTCACCGGCTCTTCACAGGGCGGGTTCCTCTCGCTCGCTGTGGCTGCGCTCGACAAGCGTGTCACGTTCTTCGCGCCGGTGCATGATGCCATGTGTGATTATGAGTCGGCACTCAAAGGCGTGGCCTGCGGATGGCCGCATTACTTCTATGGGGTGAAAAACCCGGACATGAAAAAAGTGGAGGGTGCCCGCTATTACGACGGGGTCAACTTCGCACGGCGCATCACCTGCCCGGGATGGTTCTCCTTCGGATACAATGATGATGTGGTGCCACCGACGGCTGCCTATGCCACCTACAACGTGGTCACGGCGCCCAAGACGCTCAGCATCTATCAGATGACGGCCCACTTCTGGTACCAGGAGCAATGGGATGAATGGGAGAATTGGCTCCTGCAACAAATGAAACTCAGATAAACCACTTGAAAGAATGAAAAAGAAATTGTTGTATAGCATGGTATTGGCTGCTTGTGCATTTGCGGCTTGCTCTGCACCGAAACAGGAGAAAACGGTCACTGTGGCCGAACAATTACAGGTTCGGCTTGACTCTTTGCAGAAGAAAGGTTACATGTGTGGACACGAGGATGCCACCATGTATGGTGTGACATGGGAATGGGATGCCGATAAATGCGACATCTTTGCTACTGTGGGCGACTATCCCGCTGTTATGGGATTCGACCTCGGGGGAATTGAGATGGGCGATGCCAAAAACCTCGACAGCGTGCCGTTCACCCGTATACACGATGAGGTGGTCAAACACTATCTCAATGGTGGCATCGTCACCATCAGCTGGCATCCGAGAAACCCGCTCACCGGGGGCAACGCATGGGATGTGAAAGATACGACCGTGGTGAAAAACATTCTTCCCGGGGGCAGCCAGCACGAGAAATTCAAACAATGGATGGTTCGTGTGGGCGACTTCCTGAAGACGCTCAAGACCGATGACGGAACTCCGGTGCCTGTCATCTTCCGGCCATGGCATGAGAACAATGGCTCGTGGTTCTGGTGGGGACAGAAACTCTGCACCGACGAGGAGTTCCTGGGACTGTGGACGATGCTCCAGGACTATCTCAAAGGTGAGGGACTCGACAATCTGTTGTGGAGCTATTCGCCGAACCTCGACGGCAATTGGACGGAGGAACGGTTCCTCAAACGCTATCCAGGTAACGACCGCGTGACGCTCATCGGCGAGGATGCCTACCAATGGGGCACGGAAGAGGATTTTGTCAAACAGGTGACAGCCGACCTCGACTTCCTCACCGACTTTGCCAAGAAAAACGGCAAACTTATCGCACTCACGGAGTGCGGACTTAAGAATATGCCCGACAGCACGTGGTGGACAAGAGTGCTTCAACCGGTCATGGACCGTTATCCCATCTGTTACTTCCTGATGTGGAGAAATTATAAGGAGGAGTATTTCGGACCGTCGCCCGAACTGCCTTGCGCTGCCGATTTCAAAAAGCTCTATGTGGCTCCGAACACGCTGTTCTTAAAGGACATCCAATAGTGCCACTTATAATTACTACCAATAAGTAGGGACGCGGCGTGCCGCGTCCGCCAAACTAACCACAGGCTATGTATAAAAAAACGATTTGCACCCTCATCTTCGTGTCGGTATTTTCGGCGTTATGCGCACAGAATACGGATACGGGGGCGATACTGCTCAACCGACTGAAAGCTCTGCAAGGGCGGGGCGTGCTCATCGGTCATCAAGATGATGCGGTATATGGCTCCACATGGAAATACGAACACGGACGAAGCGATGTGCTCGAAATCTGCGGTGACTTCCCCGCTGTCATGGGATTCGACCTGGGACGACTCGAACTGGGTTCGGACAAGAACCTCGACGGGGTGCCTTTCAATATCATGCGGCAGGAAATAGTCGCACAACATGAGCGGGGCGGTATCGTCACCCTCAGTTGGCATCCCTGCAACCCCGTCAACGGGAAATACCATAAAGATTTGTCGGGGAAACCCGTCAAATCAATCCTGAAAAAAAACGGGGCGGCCAAAAGGACGTTTGACCAATGGCTCGAGCGGGTGGCTTCGTTCCTCGCGTCTCTCAAAGACAAAAACGGACACCCTGTGCCGGTCATCTTCCGGCCTTGGCATGAGATGACGGGCGACTGGTTCTGGTGGGGCACGAAAACATGTACGGCCGACCAATACAAACAACTTTATATATATACTTACCGCTTGATGAAGGCAAAAGGGCTGAATAATATCGTGTGGTGTTATTCTCCCGGTGCCGACAGCAAAGAGACGGAACAACGCTATATGGCGTATTATCCCGGCGATGCCTACGTGGATATCCTTGGCGTGGATATCTATGACAAAACCAACAGAAGGGATTATGTGGGTGATGTGCAACGCGAATTGCGCATCATGAGCAAGATTGCCGCTGAGCACCAGAAACTCTTCGCACTCACGGAAACGGGATTCAAAAGCAACCCTGAAAAGGAGTGGTACACACAAAAACTCTTGCCTGCCATTTCCACGTTTAAACCTCTTTATGTCCTCTTGTGGCGGAATGCGTGGAACTTAAAAGATGAAGTCTATGGACCGGCGCCTGACAAGAAGAACGCGCCCGATTTCCGGAAATTCCATCAAAACGCATCGACGCTTTTTGTCAAGGATATCCAACACGCCACATCTTCTCCGTCCTCTCCGTCTTCTTCTGTGCCTTCAAACAACACAAAACCGATCACAACACCAACTGAAGAAATTAATTTAAATAATCTTATCAGACAATGACTGACTTTGAGAAAAAAGTACAAGCATTGAGAGCGCATCACGAGGAACTGCTCTCACGCAAAAACGAACCATTGGATTGGGGTAATGGTATTTACGAGAAGTATAAATACCCAATTGTCACGGCGGAACATACGCCCTTGGAGTGGCGCTATGACTTCAATGAGAAGGACAACCCCTACTTGATGCAGCGCATCATGATGAATGCCGCACTCAACAGTGGTGCCATCAAATGGAAGGACAAGTATGTCATCATCGTACGCGTGGAGGGGGCTGATCGTAAGTCGTTCTTCGCTGTGGCAGAGAGCCCCAACGGCATCGACAACTTCCGCTTCTGGGAGGAGCCCGTTACCATGCCCGATGATGTCATTCCTGCTACCAATATTTATGATATGCGCATCACACAGCATGAGGACGGATGGATTTATGGCGTGTTCTGCGCTGAGCGGCATGACGACTGTTGCCCGGGCGACCTCTCGGCTGCTACGGCTACGGCCGCTATCGCAAGAACAAAAGACCTGAAAAATTGGGAACGGCTGCCCGATCTGAAATCAAAGAGCCAGCAACGGAATGTGGTGCTGCATCCGGAGTTCGTCGATGGCAAATACGCATTCTATACGAGACCCCAGGACGGTTTCATCGATACGGGTTCTGGAGGTGGCATCGGATGGGCGCTCGTTGATGATATCACCAACGCAGTGGTGACGGAGGAGAAAATCATCAACGCGCGACACTATCACACCATCATGGAGGTGAAAAACGGTGAGGGACCGCATCCCATTAAGACCGATAGGGGATGGCTGCATTTGGCTCATGGCGTGCGGGGATGTGCCAGCGGTCTGCGTTACGTGCTCTATATGTATATGACGGCTCTTGACGACCCCACACGTGTCATTGCTCAACCGGGCGGCTATTTCTTGGTGCCCGAAGGCATAGAGTATATCGGCGATGTGATGAACGTGGTGTTTGCCAACGGTTGGATTGCCGATCCCGATGGCAAGGTGTTTATCTATTACGCATCGTCCGACACCCGTATGCATGTGGCTACCTCCACCATCGACCGTCTCATCGACTATTGCATGAATACGCCAGAAGACGGTTTCACGACTGCCGCCTCTGTCGAAACCATCAAACGTCTCATCAAAAAAAATAAAGGATAAAGCAATATAAACACTGTTTGTCAGTTATTATTGTAACGTTTTTTGTGTGAATTTTCAACACTTAAAACTCATCATTCAACACTCAACATTCAACATTCAAAATTCCTATGGCCAGTCTAAAAGAAAAAATTGGTTACGCCCTCGGTGATGCAGCGGCAGGTGGTATCACATGGAAAATCATGTCTATCGCGTTCCCCCTCTTCTTCACCAATGTATTCGGTCTCACAGTCGCCGACACTGCGGCGCTGATGCTCATCGCACGTATGTTCGACGTGGTAACCGACCCCCTCATGGGTGCCTTGGCCGACCGCACGCAGTCGAAGTGGGGTACATACCGCCCGTGGCTCATCTATGGCGCCATTCCTTTTGGTCTCATCTTCGCACTCTTGCTCTACACGCCTGATTTCGGACCTGTGGGCAAACGCATTTGGGCGTATGGCTTCTATCTGCTGATGATGGCGATGTACACTGCTGTCAACGTGCCTTATGGCTCGCTACTCGGTGTGATGACCGACGACGACAATGAGAAAAACCAATTCTCCTCTTTCCGTATGGTCGGTGCGTACGCCATGGGATTCATCACGCTCTTCGCCTTTCCCTATGTCCAGAAAATAGTCGGTGGTAGCGAACAGCATCAGTATGCGGTCATCGGCATCGTGTTCGGTTCGATTGCGGCTGCTGGAACGTTGGCATGTGGTTTGTTGACCAAGGAGCGGCTGAAACCCGTCAGGGCTGAGAAATTCTCGTTCAAACCGTTCAAAGATTTGTTCAAGAACAAACCATGGATTTACCTCACACTCATCGGTATCTGTACCAATTTCTTCAACGGATTCCGGTATGCGGCGGCTGGTTATATGTTTGATTATATCCTCGGCAAGGAAATCACCATGAGCGGACTGATTATCAACTACACGGTCTTCATGACTTTTGGTGAGGTCACCTGTATGATTTTCGGTGGTCTGTCACCTAAGTTCACTCAATGGATGGGTTCCAAGCGCAAGGCGTTCATCGTGGCAGCGCTCATTTGTGTGGCTTTCTCTGTGCTGTTCTTCTTCCTGCCGAAAGACCCCGATTACATCTGGGTGCTGATTGCCATCGTTGTACTCACCTCGGTAGGCATCGGTCTCTATTCTCCCCTGTTGTGGTCGATGTATGCCGACGTGGCTGACTATGCTACAGAGAAGAACGGAACGTCTTCTACCGGTCTTATCTTCTCGTCTGGTACCATGGCTCAGAAGTTCGGCACGGCTATCTCCGGCTCGCTGTTGGTGTTGTTGTTGGGCTTTGCCGGCTTCAGCTCGGGTTCTGTCTCTCCCAATGATGCGATTTTACCTGCTCAGACTGAGACGCAGCAGGTGGCTGATGGCGGTGCGAAAACAGTCGCCGTGACGTATTCTGACCAGAAAGAGGGCAAGAAATCCACATTGGTGATTACCGGACAAGAGGCTGATAACTTTATGCAGTGGTCAACGATTGATGCGAGTGAAGCCCAGATGGTCAATGACACGATTGTGGTTCAAGAGAATGGGATGAAGGTGCTGAGAAACCGGATTGCTGCTCTTTCTGGTGAAGCACAGCTCACTTCCATCGAAAGGGATAAAAGCGGTAATGAAACGGTGATTACGATTGAGAAAATGGATTCGGTCAGAAATATGATATGGATGCTCTTCTCTATCTTCCCCGCCATCTTCGCTCTGCTCATCGTCTTCTTGACTAAATTATATCCTATCAAGAAATAATAGACGGAGTTTTCCGCTTTTAATCTATGTCACAGCCTATAAAATTATTGAAACAAGAAGTCCAGGAAGTGCTGGAAACCAATATCCTGCCTTTCTGGATGAACAAAATGGTCGATCACGAGCATGGCGGTTTTTATGGCCGCATTGATGGACAAGAGCAGCTGCATGCCGATGCAGAGAAAGGGGCTATCCTCAATGCCCGTATCCTCTGGTCGTTTTCCGCAGCATACAGGGTGTTGTCCAAACGCTCAGACTCCCAGACTCCTAAACTCCAACAGTACTTGGAGACTGCCACCCGTGCCAAAGACTATATCATCGATCATTTCATCGACCATGAGTATGGTGGCGTATATTGGAGTTTGGATGCCGAGGGCAATCCGCTCAACACTCGCAAACAGTTTTATGCCATTGGCTTTGCCATTTACGGACTCACGGAATATGTGCGCGCCACAAACGATATGGAGGCATTTGACTATGCGCTCCAACTCTTCGACTGCATCGAGGAACATGCTTTTGACAAAGTACATAATGGGTACATCGAAGCCATGGCACGTGATTGGTCGCCAATTGCCGATATGCGACTCTCCGAGTTGGATGCCAATTTCCCCAAATCGCAGAATACGCACTTGCATATCATCGAACCATACACCAATCTCTATCGGTGCATTCGTGAGATACTGGCGGCTTCATCATGCGACTATGTGCCCGCTATCGGCTCAGTGCTGCCGGTCAATATCGTGGTGGCGCCAGAGACGGTCATCCGTATCGAAGCTGCCTTGCGAAATCTGATCCATATCTTTACCGACCGCATTCTTAATCCCGAGACGCACCACCTCGATCTTTTCTTCGAGATGGACTGGACGCGTGGGGCAGGACATTTGGAGAGTTATGGCCACGACATCGAGTGCTCATGGCTCATGCACGAGGCGGCACTCGTGCTCGGTGACGAGGAGGTGCTCAAGAAAGTGGAACCCATCGTGCAGATGGTGGCGAAAGCCTCTGAGAAGGGGCTGCGCTCTGACGGCTCGATGATTCACGAGGCCAACCTCGACACGGGTCGTATGGATGATGACCTGCACTGGTGGGTACAAGCGGAGAATGTGGTGGGGTGGATTAACATTTACCAGTATTTCGGTGATGAGTCGGCACTTGATAAGGCTCTTCAATGTTGGGACTATATCAAAGCGAATATCATTGATTTCGAAAACGGCGAATGGCATTGGAGCCGTCATCCTGATGGCTCTCTCAATCTCGTCGATGATAAGGCCGGCTTCTGGAAATGCCCGTATCACAACAGCCGTATGTGCCTTGAAATCATCGAGAGGAGCATCACAGATTGATTCGTTGATGATGAGCAACATGAGATAATAAAAACGCCTTGTAAATCAATGATTTACAAGGCGTTTTAAGTAGTGGATAGGGGAATCGAACCCCTATGCCAAGATTGAGAATCTTGTATCCTAACCATTAGATGAATCCACCATTTCTGTTCTATCACCCCAGCACTGCGGAAGCTGGGGGATTCGAACCCCCGGTACGGTAACCCGCACGGCAGTTTAGCAAACTGCTGGTTTCAGCCACTCACCCAAACTTCCTTTCCCGGTTGTGATACCGCAGCATTTTCTCTCAAATGCGGTGCAAAGGTACACGCATTTTTTTGAATTACCAAATTTTTTCACACTTATTTTTCCGTAAAATGCAAAAAAAGATGTGATAACGAACCTCCGTTGCCTTCGCCGATGTGAAAACTGTTGGCGGAACTGATAAAATGTGTGCCAAAAAAGTGCGGAAATAGAACTTTTCTATCTCCGCACCTATGCGAAATGGTAACTATGCTTTTTCCTCAGCAGCTTTCTTTTTGGCAATCTCGCCCAAGAAACGACCTAAGCAAAGAATAGCAAGACCAAGAATGATATTATTGACAGCATCGCCAAAACCATTCATAATGAGACGGCCTGCATTGCCGGATGAATCCAATCCGAAGAAAATGCCGGTAATCAATGCTATGGCTGCGGCTGAGCAGTAGTATATTAATCCTGCGCATTCGCCGACCGACTGCAAGAAATGACCAGTGAGCGAGAGGACAGGGGCATCCTCACCGATAAGCTGCTTGATGGTGTTGCGGCGGTTCATCCAATAGAACAGACCGAGGATGCCTGCTCCTAAGGCAATGATGATGTTCAATATGGCTGCCACAGTGGTCAGTCCACGTTTGAAAGCACCAGCGTCAACGATGCCGATGAGATAGAGAATCGGAATGATACAGCATACCACTCCCAATACCATATAAACTGTTGGCATCCATTTGCGATAGAGACTACCGTCGTCAAGCGAACCTGCTACCTGGTCAACAGGCTTGCTCAGCATGTCTGCGTTCGGAGCTGAATAGCCTTGTTGCCCGGGGGCGTTATAATACGGCTGACCGTTAGCGGGTTGCTGTTGGTAGGGTTGCTGTTGGTAACCACCTTGTTGCGGTTGTGCCTGTGTACGGGTCGTTTGGCTGATGAAGAGGGATTGAAGTTCTGCCACTTGACCTGCAGGTTGCCAATTGGCCATGCCTTGTGCCCAAACCAAGGTCTCAGGTGTTATGCCTTGCGCTCTGAGTGCATCAATGGGAAAAGGACCCTGTTGGCTTCCGTCAATAGATATAAAATACTCCATAGTAATAATGTTTTATAATTGGTTAATTGTTTTTCACTGATGGCAAAAATGCAAATTGTTAATTATTTTGGCAAATATAACACACTTTTTTCAGAATACCAAATAATATATGATAAAAATGTGATTGACATGATGAATCTTGCTGTTTTTGTGTCGAACTGCACCGAAAAATCATTACAAGGGGTCAGTCTGTCTCCGGCATGGTGCCAAAGAGGAAACGGCCGTCGCCATCGTACACCTGACGGACAAGACCAAAACGGATGAAACGCGACAAGAGGGCGATGACCTGATAACGGCCCATGCCGCTGCGCCGCACGATTTGGTTCAGGGTCTGCATGCCACTGTTGCCCATCAGCTTCAGAAATGCGGACTCTTCATCGGTGTAATGGAGCATACTGCCATGCTTTGACTGCTCATCTTTCCACATGCGCAGTTGAACGGGACTGGCGATGATATTCTCGTCGGCTATGCGGATGAAAGCGCGGTATTTGCCGTCTCCCACATGGGCGCATACAGGTTTGCGCAATGCCGGAGGAACAGTGGCTATCACCACGTTCCTGCCCGCTGCATAATAGGTGTCGAACTTGATGGATGAGGCCGGACGGCAATACTCGTATGCCGCAGCGTGCATCATGTATATCTCTTCCTCTGAACGTACACCCGAGATGGCTCCGTCGTCGCGGACACCGATGAGCAAACGGCCTCCGTCGGTGTTGGCAAAGGCGCTCACCGAACGGGCCAGTTTCATCGCGTCGGTGATTTTATACTTGAAATCTTGCTGCTGATGCTCTCCTTCGCTAATCAGACGCAAGATATATCGGCTGTCATCGCTGATCATGGCTGTGGGTATTCGTGGATATGAATGATGAATGATGAAAGAACCTTATCTTTTCTTAAACAAGCAGCATGGTGAGCAGGGGCACCGTGACGATAGACACTATGGTCGTGATAAACGTCACTTCGGTCATCACCGTCACGTCAATGCCTTCTTTGAGACAGAAAATGGTTCCGTATGTGGCTACGGGCATCGAGATGATGATGGTGTTGATGGCTACTGACAATGGTTGGAAACCAGCCAATGTAAACGTAAAATGTATCAATAAGGGCAATACGACCAAACGTAAAGCGGTGGTCAGATACACACTCATGTCGCCTGCCATCTTCCTGACGGGGAGACTGGCCATCGATGAGCCGATAATCAACAAGGCGCCGGGGATGGTGATGCCTCCTAATAAGGTGAGGGGGTGACTGATAATCCGCGGTACGCGGTCAAAACCTGTCGCTACAATCAGCATGGCAATATAGGCGGCTATCATCGCAGGGCAATAGAGTATCTTATAATCAAAACGTCTCTTGATCCGACCTCCATGCAATAAGGTGTTGCCGATGGTGAAAACGCATAAGGTGTTGGGCACATTTAAAATAGCTGCGTAGAACACCGCTTCGGGGCCGAAAATGGAGGCGACAATCGGATAACCGATAAAACCAACGTTGCCGAACATCATGGCAAAGCCGAGAATACCCTCGTCCGACTTCTTCTTCGTGACAAAACGGGGGAGGTAAAAACCGGCAAAGGATAAAAGGAAGTAGGTGAGGAAACCGATTCCCAAGAGGGGAAGAATCATCTCACGGTCGGGAAGACGGTCGCCCATCACAGAGGAGAGAATGAGGGCGGGACAAGTGAAATCTACAATAAAGCCAGAGAGTTTCTTGTCAAAGTCGCCGCCGATGTAATTGAGACGGTGAGCGGCATAGCCAATGACCACAAGTATGGTCAGCGTGAGCATAATTTCGATGTTATCCATTGTCTCTTATTGCCTGATACCTCTTTTTCGGGGTGCAAAGATACGATAAAGTGAGCAAAAACGCAATTTTTTTGCAGTTTTTCGTGAGTATCTTCGGGCAACAGCTCAAAGGTAGGGGATAATTGGGGAATGTCAAAATGATTTGAACAGTTTTTGTGATAATCACAGTGAAATACAATAAACCGGTGATGTAGCCGTTATATAGATAATGAAACGAATGCGATGGATTCTCATGCTGTCGGCGGCGTTAGCTTTGCTGGTTGCATGTACTGACGATGACTCTTTTACGACATCGCCTTCTCATTTGTTGTCTTTTTCTGCGGATTCGATAGCTTTGGATACGGTCTTTTCTACTGTTCCCACCGCTACAAAAAGCTTCTGGGTGTATAACAAATCCGGAAGCGGCATCAGATGCTCCAATATCAGACTCGAAAGCGGTAATCAGACGGGATTCAGGGTCAATGTCGATGGCTCTTTCCTCGGTGCTGCCTCGGGGTTCCAACTCAATGATTTGGAAATCCGCAATAAAGACAGCGTCAGGGTGTTCGTCGAACTCACATCACCCCTGAATTATCAAGATGCACCTACGCGCATTATGGACAACCTCGTGTTTACGCTTGAAAGCGGGGTACAGCAGAAGGTGAACCTCAACGCTTATACGTGGGATGCGGTGATGATGAAGGATGTGGTTGTGGATGAGGCGACAACCATCGGAGGCGACCGTCCCATCATCGTTTACGGAGGCATTACCGTGAAGGAGGGGGCCACACTGAATATCGAAGCGGGCACGACACTCTATTTCCATGCTGATGCGGGTGTCGATGTTTATGGGCGACTGATGGTCAATGGTGATGTCGAGCATAATGTCGTCTTGAGGGGCGACCGCATCGACCACATGTTCGATTACCTGCCTTATGACAACGTGAGCGGACAATGGAAAGGCATTCATTTCTTTGAGAAATCTTACGAGAATGTCATCAACTATGCGGATATTCACAGCGCTTCTGATGCGATTGTCTGTGACTCTTCGGCTGTTGACAGACTAAAACTCTCGCTGTATAATTCTGTTGTGCATAATTGTAAAGGGGTGGGGGTATTATCGCAAAATGCTGTGGTGGATATACAAAACTGTCAGGTGACGAACACGCTCGGCGACTGCGTGGCCATTCACGGGGGTGTGGCGCAAATCATGCAATGCACTATCGCCCAGTTCTATCCTTTTGATGCCAACAGAGGGGTGGCACTGCGGTTCAGTAATTATTTCAATGACCATCACTACCCGTTATACGATTTCAAATGCTATAATACCATTGTCACTGGATATGCAGACGATGTGATTATGGGCGAGTCTAACCAAGATGAGCCTTATACGTTCCTCTTTAACCATTGCTTGCTGCGGACACCTCAAATCGAGGATGCGGAGCGGATCAAGGAGGTCATCTGGGAGGTTCCTGACGACACGATTCACGGAGGCGTGAAGAATTTCGCCAACTTAGACACTGACAATTTGAGATATGATTTCAAATTGGGCGAACAGTCTTTGGCTATCGGTGCGGCTGATAAAAGTCATTTCTTGGAATATGACCGTAATGGAGTGAGAAGGGATGAGGAACCGGATATGGGATGCTATGAATATGTAAAACCTTGAAACGTTATGAAAACGATAAGCCTATGAAGAATATTGACTTAACAATCCAATTCCAATTCTGTCAGTTAGATGAATTGAATGAGACGGAGAGAATGCTCGTGGAAAAGGCGATTATGGCAACGGACAACTCATACGCCATCTATTCTAATTTCCACGTCGGAGCGGCTGTGTTGTTGGACGACGGGTCGGTCATCATCGGCGCAAACCAGGAGAATGCGGCATTCCCGTCGGGGTTATGCGCTGAGAGAACAGCCATCTTCGCCGCACAAGCTCAATACCCACAAAAAGCAGTGGCTATGCTGGCCATCGCTGCTAAAAATGAACATGGATTGGTGGCGACCCCCGTATCTCCCTGTGGCGCATGCAGACAGGTCATTTTAGAAGTGGAGGAGCGTTACCAGAAACCGATACGCATTCTGCTCTATGGCACCGACGGCGTTTATGTCATCAATTCAATCAAAGACTTGATGCCGCTATGCTTCTTGGATAGTGATATGCGTCAGTAACGGCTCACTGTGGTGCGGTTGGTTCCATGGACTCTGACTCCACCACCGTTTCTTTTGCGGTTTTTTCCTCTGCCGAAGGTTCTTTCTCTGGTATGGAATCTTCCTCTGCTGCAGTTTTTCCCTCCGTTTCCGATTCGTCGGTGATGGCATCTGTCGTTGGAGATGTCATCTTGCGGCACCATTCCAACAACGACAGCACGTCTGTTCTTCTCTGCTCCGGACATACGGTCAGGGCTTGCTCGAAATAGGGTAGAGCGGCAGCATACTCTTCTAAACGAAAGTGGCTGTCACCGGCACTATAATAATAGGAGAATCGCTCAATGGGGGAAAAACCACCCAAATGGGGGATGGCTTCATCAAAATACTTGCAAGCCAGATCGTAAATGCGCTCATGGTAATAACACATACCCATGTAGGCGTGAAAGCGGGGGTTGAGCTGATATTGGCGGTCTAAACGCTCGAAAATGACCAATGCCTCTTCTATCTTTCCGCTGCAGTAATAGTCCAATGCCATACCCAGACGGTCGCTGTCGCTCGGCTGGGCATTCATGGTAATGCTGAACATCCAACACACCACGACGGATGCGATTTGATGTGCTGCTTTCATTTTCCGGTATAAAAATCAATCAGACGGGTCAACGAACGCTCGCAGACCGGACAGAACGTCGGGTTCTCATTGGTGCGCATACGACAATCCTTGCTCGGACGATAGACGCCTGTCATACTGTAGCCCGCTCCTTCGTACAGTCCCACGACGGTGGAGTCTTTGTCTATCATGTCTTCCCATTTGCCATGAAAGTCGGCGAGGGTGGTCAGGTTGGGCTCCCATGGCTCGACGTCATGCGGATACATCGGTATCGCTTCAGATTCGTATGCGTATTCATCGCCTAAACCGCCGAAACTATGTCCGAACTCATGTACCACAACGGGAAGGAAATAAGGGTTGTGTGTCATTGAAAGGTTGTAGGAATTGAGGATGCCTCCTCCGCCATATTGATCGGTGTTGACCAATACGATGATGTGCTCGTAGGGCGTTCCGGCCAGACAGTCATGAAGGTCTTTCAAATGAAGGGTGGTCAGGTAGCGGTCGGAGTAGAAGGTGTCAAAATGCGAGTGGAGCACCGTGTTTTTCCAAATCCCTTCTGAGGGGATGGAGGTGCCGCTCTCCCGCGACACTGACTTCACTGCGATGATGTCAAAACGGTCGCGGAATTGGCGGAAAGGCTCGTGGGCGAACAGGGCTTCGGTCGCTCTCCGGGCATCACGAAGAAACACGTCCATCTCTTCTTCGGTATAACCCTCGGCGATATAGGCGATGTGGATGCTGTGCTTAGGGTCGATGGCGCTTTGGATGACGTCGTAGGGGGTGATGTCATGCTCGCCGATATGGCGGATGAGAATGTCGGTGGGAACGACCGTGTGCGTATATTCCGCCATCGTCTCACGACGGTTGTTGAAGAGCACCACGCTCACATCTACGGTGTCTTTGGGCATGGGGACAAGAAACACATTCTCATAGGATTTGCGTATCTGGTGGGCTTCGTCATAACTCAGCCATTCCTGAAACAGTGTGGAGAAAGAATGGCGGTATATCACATTGTGACTGTGATGGTCGCGGACAATCACTTGACCGTTGCCCTCAACAGGTACCTCGCTCAGATGATGCCGCTTGCCCCACCAGCGAGGCACGCGGTTCAACTGGTCCACAGAGATTTCCTGATGATTGGCGTCACCGGAAAAGATATAGTCTAAGCGCAATGTGGCGTCAACGAAGTAATCGTCGAACGACTGCCCAAAAGCGTTCAAACTGAACAAAAGTACGCTCAGCGTAGCAAATATGATTCGTCTCATCGTGTTGTGATTATTATGTAATTCCAGCGTGGCTTTCCTCTTGCTTCCTTCACCCATTCCTCATGCTTCCCCTGCATGGTTTTCCTTCTGCTTTCCCCAGCGTGGCCGATCTCGGCCGCGCTCATGATGCCGTTATTTCTTGATATAGAGTGATGATATACCCCCGCTTCCAATCATTGGGATGATAATCTTCATCATCATAGCGCAATAAATCGACATCGAGATGCACGCGTCCGGCTTGCCGTTCCAGACGACTGTCGCCGCATTGCTGCTCCAATGTCTTAAGTGTCTGTAATAGATCATTCTCAGAAAGTTCCGTTGTGCCAATGGCCATGCAGTTGAGAAAGCGTGGCGAGATGATACCGATAGCTTCGGTCCATAGATTGCGACTGAAACGGTCGATATTGATGAGTTGTGACAGACCTTCGCGGGCTTGTCGGATGTGTACCATGGGGCGGTGATTGCTCCCCAATGCAATAACGATTTTATGCCTCATGCTGCAAAAGTAGTGCAAGCCGAAGACAAAACAAAATAAAAACAAAAGTTTTTTTTGTTGAGGCGCAGCCTGCTTTCTCCAAAAGTAGTGCAAGCCGAAGACAAAACAAAATAATTGGCAAAGTTTTTATTTTTTTTGTAGTTTTATCTCGCATCAGCATTTTTTTATCTAATTTTGCATCGTAAAAACGAATTTGGATGAGAAAACTATTCATTATCATTGCCTCTGTATGGATGGCTGCGATGTCAGCGTGGGCGCAAACCTCGCGCTGGAACTCCGTTTATCAGGGATATATAGACCAATATAAAGAGCTGGCCATCGAGCAGATGCTGAAATATTGTATTCCGGCGAGCATCACGCTTGCGCAAGGGTTATTGGAGAGCGGAGCCGGGAGAAGTTCATTGGCTGTCAAAGGAAACAACCATTTCGGCATCAAATGTCATGACTGGACAGGACGGACAATGCACAAGGATGA
Source organism: uncultured Prevotellaceae bacterium (assembly GCA_946404865.1). GTDB lineage: Bacteria > Bacteroidota > Bacteroidia > Bacteroidales > Bacteroidaceae > Prevotella. Next base: position 40,800 of record CAMJFC010000006.1, on the reverse strand, counting down.
TGATTACCAAAATGAGTGCTTCAGAGCTTATGATAATGCACGGCAGAGTTATGAAGACCATTCTCTGTTCCTGGCACAGCATCGCAGATATGCGTCGCTCTTTCAGTTGAAAATCACTGATTATATAGGATGGGCTAACGGGTTGAAACGCTGTGGCTATGCCACCAGCCCAACCTATGCGCAAACGCTTATCGGTATCATCGAGACCTATAATCTGACACAATACGACAGGGCTTCTTCATACGATCCGTATATCGCTCAGAAAGCAGGAAAGGATAAACCTGCCAACCAAAGCGGTGTGCTGCATCCTATCTATCGAAACAACGACAACTATTATCTTAAAGCAAGAAAAGGGGATACGTTCCAGAGCATTGGGAAAGAGGTTGGCATCTCGGCTAAAAAACTGGCGAAATACAATGAGCGCGACCGCCATGACCAACTGAGGGAGGGTGACATCGTGTACCTGAAGAAAAAGAGGAAACACGCCAGCAAAGAGTTCAAAGGACATGTTCACATCGTGCAACCGGGTGAAAGCATGTATTTGATTTCCCAGATATACGGCATACGCTTAAAGAATCTCTACAAGTTGAACGGCATGTCGCCTGATGCGACATTGCATGTGAATGACCGTCTCCGCGTTTATTAGCGAACAGATTTCCTGCCCCTCACCCCATACCTCATATCTCTCACCTATCACCTCTCACCTATCACCTCTCACCTCTCACCTCATACCTCATACCCATCACCCCTCACCTCATCAATTAGCCTATCGCTATGAAAGAATTATGTGAACGGATACTTGCCGACGGGAAATGTTTCCCGGGAGGCATTTTAAAGGTGGATAGTTTTATCAACCACCAAATCGACCCCAATCTGATGAAAGCGATTGCGGTGGAGTTCTCAAAACGGTTTGCCGATGTCAGCTTCAATAAAATCTTGACGATTGAGGCCAGTGGCATCGCACCTGCCATCATGCTTGGGGCTTTGCTCGGCCTGCCGGTGGTTTATGTGAAAAAGAAAAAACCGTCAACGATGAAAAACATCTTGGCGGCTAAGGTCTTTTCTTTCACTAAACAGAGGTCGTATGATGTCGTCGTGAGCAAAGATTTTCTTACGGCCGATGACCATGTCTTGTTTATCGACGATTTCCTCGCCTACGGAAATGCAGCCTTGGGCATTATCGATTTGGTCAGGCAGGCAGGTGCGCAACTCGTCGGCGTCGGGGTCATCATCGAGAAGGCTTTCCAAAAGGGTAGGGAGATTATCGAGAAGGAAGGCGTCAGGGTGGAGGCTCTGGCTATCGTGGACAGCCTCGACGACGGCGTGATACAATTGAGAACCGTCATCTGAAAACCTCAGTCCTCCTGTTCTTGTAACGACAACGACATCACGTCTTTTTCCCTTTAGAGCGACTCGTCCTCGGGACGCTCTATTTCGCGTGTGCGATACGGTCGCTTACTGCCCCCATGACCTTTCGCAAGCCAGCGTTTCTTGCGTATCTCATAGTCCTCGCGATGGCGTTCTAAATAATTATCTGCCATCCTACTCGTTGAATTTACTATAGATTACCGTCATCTCTATCGGCGTGCTGCCACCCACCAAACGGGTACTGCTGAGCGACATGTCGTAAGTGATGCCTGTCAGTGTGCTCGTCGATGAGCCGTAATAATTCGTATAGGTACGGTAGGATGGTGTGATAGGCACCAAGATAACTTTATTCCAGTTCGGATGCTCTGATACCCAATTCGGGTTGCTTGCCAAACCGGCCTTCTTGATGAGTGCCAAATGACTGACTAAACCGCTGATGTTGTTAAACGTATAGCCATTGATACTGCTGGAATAAGAGGCCATGTAGGTCTCTTTGTTGTCAGCTAACTGCTGCTGGTTGAAGAAGGTGGTCAGACTGTCTGAGGCTACCATCAACACATGTGAAGGTATGCCAAGCGACCATTGGCTGGGCACGTCGTTGTTCAAACGCTTGAGTACCAGCTTGGCGCTGTTGATGGTATCATTGTCATGGCCAGAGTAAATCTCGTCAATAGGAAGGGTCAACTCGGTGTAAATGCCTGAAGGGGTCTTCAGATAGGTGCAGCTGTTGTCTGCTATCATGTCGTCAATCAGGGATTGGTCATTCTGGATGTGACACGTCTGAAGCACTTCTTCTGAACCCGTGAACACTGTAAAAGCGTTGGCGATGGTGTCGGCCGAATGCACGCGGTAGAACAAGTTAATCTGCGGGAAAACCACTTGAGCCATGGAACCGATGCCACCTGAATGGACAAAATAAAAACCTGGCACCACATTCTTCATGAAAGTGATGGAGTTTTTGAAGTATTCAGGGTGATAATAGTAACAACGCATGAGATAAGTGCCGAAATTCGAATAGGTCACACCGTTCTTGTCGGTGTAGGGCTCATTCAATTTCACACAGATATTATTACCATAATCTTTGTCGGTGCGGTTGTTGTCCGTAAAGTTAATCAGGGTGTATGCAACGTCTTTGCGGATGCCGTCCGTACGGATATAACCCTCAGAAATGGGGTCAAAGTTGGTATTGTATTTCTGGTCCTCAGTCATGGGATGGTCCAACTCGTAGGCGGTCAATTTCATGGTGGCTAACGAGTCACCATACATATTGCCGTAAAACAAACGAATCTCGCAAGAGTCAGCTTCGACGGCGCCATTCTCATCACGGCTCACAATGTCCGACTCTTCTATCATCTGGAAATTGTCGAGCAAATGAAATTGCGACATGAAACCACTCTTGATAAAACTACCAGTCTCCGGGTCTTTCAGACACCCCAGATAACCTACATTGTTGCGCGACCAAACCTCACCGGCTGCCACCGAGCGGGATGTTACCTGAAACACTTGATTAGAAACATTGAGTTTGTCCACACGGGTGGTCAATGACGACCCTAAATCTTGTGTGTTCTCATCGCAGGCAGATAATGTGAACAATGCCAATAAGGCCAACCCGATAAGAAATCTTGCCTTCATGAAATAATTATTCTTGACCAAGATATTGTTGATAAAATTTTAAATAGGCGTCTTGATAATTCTCACTGCCAGGATAATCCAAGAATGGGATATTGCGCGCCTTGGCATAAGAAAGCAAGTCGCTGTTCACTTCGGGCGATGCTTCGATGATACCGTCGCTGTAGTCTATCGCTAATTTACCTAACTCCATAAAGTCGAAGTCTTCACGATAACCCTGCAACAAGTCTTCTGTCACATCGCGGAATTCCATACAACGCTTGAAATTGGCGCCTAAATGATATGATAAATCTTTATCAAACAGCGATGTGATGACCTTGGTGTTGGTGAACGATGGCTCATCGTGATAGGCGGTCTTGATGTACATGGGCACAAAAGCGCTCATCCAACCCTGACAATGAATCACATCGGGCACCCAACGCATCTTCATCACCGTTTGAAGCACGGCACGGGCAAAGAAAATGGCACGCTCACCGTTCTCTGATTCTTCGTCACCAAGCTTGTCGGCTTCCATCGAATAAAAATAATCATCATTGTCAATGAAATATACCGATAGACGGGAGACGGGAATAGATGCGACCTTGATGACCAACGGATGGTCGGTGTCATCTATAATCAGATTCATGCCTGTCAGGCGTTGTACCTCATGAAGCTGACCGCGACGCTCATTGATGCTACCCCATTTGGGCATGAATGTACGTATCTCATAACCTTGTTCTTGCATCATCTGAGGCAGTTTGTTGCCCATGACTGACATCGCGCTCTCGGATACATAAGGAGAGATCTCCTGATTGATGAATAATATTTTTTTCGGCATGATAATCGTTTTATGGTTATTATGGCAGGCACGTCAAGCCACATCGTGCTTATTTGGTGCAAAGTTACGAAAAATTATTCAATTTTGTATGTTATTTTTGCTTATTTTAGAGTTTTAACCCCTTTTTGGCCGATATTTTTAGCATAATTCTTTCTTATTTAAGAAAAATGTTGTTATTTTGCACGCAAAATAATAGATGATGAAAGTTTTCTATACAATTGTTGAGCTGCAAAACCAGTTGTTCGACGACAGAAAGAAAGGCAAAACAGTGGGACTCGTGCCTACTATGGGTGCCTTGCACGAGGGACATGCCTCATTGGTGAGAAAATCAGTGGAACAAAACGACATCACAGTTGTGTCGGTTTTTGTCAATCCTACTCAGTTTAACGACAAAAACGATTTAAAAAATTATCCCAGAACACTTGAGGCTGATTGCCAACTGCTTGAAAAGGTGGGGGCTGACTATGTCTTCGCTCCTTCGGTAGAGGAGATGTATCCGCAACCCGACACTCGTCAATTTGAATATCCTCCCGTTTCCACAGTCATGGAGGGTGCGCACCGTCCGGGGCACTTCAATGGCGTGTGTCAGGTGGTCAGCAGACTGTTTTATATTGTCAGACCCAAAAGGGCATATTTCGGCGAGAAAGACTGGCAGCAGATTGCTGTCGTGAAATGTATGGTCAGAGCGCTGGAGTTGCAAGTGAATATCGTTGAGTGCCCCATTGTCAGAGAAGACGACGGACTCGCTAAAAGCAGCAGAAACACATTGCTCGCTCCGGATGAGAGGGCAATCGCTCCTGCCATCTATAAGGCTTTGAAAGAGAGCGTGAAATATGCGGAAGACCATACGGTGCAACAGACGCACGATTGGGTGGTCAGTCAAATCAATCAAGTTGACGGACTGGAAGTGGAATACTTTGCTATCGTGGATGGCAATTCTCTACAAGATGTCGCCGCTTGGGAAGATTCTGACTATGTGGTCGGATGCATCACGGTCTATTGCGGTAAGACTCCGATCAGATTGATTGACCATATTAAGTATAAAGAGAATTAAGGGTTTCACCCGATGATATTAACAGGATATTTAGAATACATTTAAAGCTATGATGATAGAAGTCTTAAAATCGAAGTTGCATTGTGTCGAAGTCACCGAGGCCAACTTGAAATATATGGGTAGCATCACCATTGACGAGGATTTGATGGATGCCGCCAATATGATAGCGGGCGAGAAAGTGGAAATCGTCAACAATAATAACGGAGAGCGGTTGGAAACCTATATTATTAAAGGGGAACGCGGCTCTGGATGTATCTGCCTCAATGGCGCTGCTGCGAGAAAATGCGAGGTGGGCGATACCATCATTATCATTTCTTATGCTTTGATGGATTTCGAAGAGGCAAGGAATTACAAGCCTACGGTGGTCTTCCCGAAAAACAACCGCATCGAGAAATAATGGCGAAACCATAAAACCATAAAAAAGAGATGCTGCAGCCGAACTGCAGCATCTCTTTTTTATGCATGTTGTGCGATATTACTCGATTACAACCAGTGGGGTGTCTTCCATCACGCTGGCTCCAACTTGTACCAAGACGGCGGTCACTTTGCCCGACTTCTCGGCCTCAAGGTTGTTGGCCATCTTCATGGCTTCCAACACCACAACCACATCACCGGCTTTCACCTCATCGCCTACGGCTACCTTGATGTCGGTAACGACTCCGGGAAGCGGAGCCTTCATGGCGTTGTTGGTGTTCACAGGACCGGCTGAGGCGGGAGCGTCTGACGGGGCTGCTGCTTGCTGAGCCACAGGACGTACCACGACCTTCTTCTTCTCGGGCTCGGCTTCTGGTTCCATTTCCACCCGGTATTCCTCGCCGTTGACACACACCGTGGCTATGTTATCTACAATATCGCCAATGGCTACTTCATATTTCGTGCCATTGATCGTATATTTATATTCTTTCATGATTGATGTTTTTTAGGATTGAGACTAAGGATGTAAGGTCATCATCAAAGAATGACCGTTCCATTCTGTATGATGCTGGCGAATCGTGATGATACCGGCTTCCTTGTCGTGTACATTGTTGCCTTGATATTCGTGCAGGGCCATGGCTATGGCTGCATACACTTCATTCGTTTTTGCCATCGTCGTGAGGGATTACATGGGGATATTTCCGTGCTTCTTGGCGGGCAGGGAATCACGCTTAGTCTGCAACTGGGCCAGAGCGCGACAAATGCGGAAACGGGTGTTGCGCGGCTCAATCACATCGTCAATATAGCCATACTTCGCTGCCTGATAGGGGTTGGCAAAGAGGTCGCTGTATTCTTCCTCTTTCTCTGCAATGTATGCTTTGGCGTCTTCGCCTGCTTCTTTCTTTGCTTTAGCCTCTTTCGCGTAAAGAACGGCTACGGCACCTGAAGCGCCCATCACAGCAATCTCGGCGTTGGGCCATGCATAGTTCAAGTCGGTGTGCAACTGCTTGCAACCCATCACAATGTGACTGCCGCCATAGCTCTTGCGCAGAGTAATGGTCACCTTGGGCACAGTAGCCTCGCCGTAAGCGTACAGCAACTGGGCGCCGTGCAGAATCACAGCATTGTATTCCTGACCTGTTCCGGGGAGGAATCCGGGCACATCCACCAAGCTCACGATAGGAATGTTGAAAGCATCGCAGAAACGGACGAAACGAGCGCCCTTGCGGCTGGCATTTACATCGAGCACACCGGCATAGCATGACGGCTGGTTAGCAACGATACCTACGCTCTGACCGTTGAAACGGGCAAAACCAACGATGATGTTCTTGGCGAACTTAGGCTGAACCTCAAAGAACTCGCCGTTGTCGGTGATGGCTGAAATCACCTTGTACATGTCGTATGCCTTGTTGGGGTCGTCGGGAAGTATCTCGTTCAGCGAGTCGTCCATACGGTCGATGGGGTCGGTGCATTCCTTGCGGGGTGCCTCTTCCATGTTGTTCGAGGGAATGTAACTCAGCAAGGTCTTAATCATCTCCAAAGCCTCTTCTTCGGTGGCGGCGGTGAAATGGGTCACACCACTCTTCGTGGAGTGCACGCTGGCACCACCTAAGTGCTCCTGGTCGATGTCCTCGCCGGTAACGGTCTTGACCACTTTCGGACCTGTAAGGAACATGTATGAGGTGTTCTCCATCATCAGGGTGAAGTCGGTCAAAGCGGGAGAATACACTGCACCACCGGCACAAGGACCGAAGATACCTGAAATCTGAGGTATCACACCTGATGCCAAGATGTTGCGCTCAAAAATCTCTGCATAACCGCCAAGGGCGTTGATGCCTTCCTGAATACGGGCACCACCCGAGTCATTGATGCCGATGACGGGAGCTCCCATCTTCATACCCATGTCCATCACCTTGCAGATCTTCTCTGCCATCGTCTCTGACAGCGAACCGCCGTTGACGGTGAAGTCCTGAGCGAAGATATAAACCAGACGACCGTCAATGGTTCCGGAACCGGCTACGACACCGTCGCCCAGATATTGTTTCTTCTCCATGCCGAAGTTGGTGCAACGGTGGAGCTTGAACATGTCAAATTCTTCAAAACTGCCTTCATCAAGAAGCATGTCAATACGTTCACGGGCGGTATATTTGCCGCGGGCATGTTGTTTCTCGATGGCCTTTTCGCCACCACCCAGACGAGCTTTTTCACGTTTCGCTATCAGCTCCTTGATCTTTTCTAATTGTTTGCTCATTATTTCTTAAAAATGTGATGATAATATCCAAATGTTAGTGCTCGCAAAGCTCTGTAAGAATGCCGCAGGTCGATTTCGGATGTAAAAAGGCGATATTCAGATTCTCAGCACCCTTGCGAGGAGCTTTGTCAATCAGACGAATGCCCTTGCCGTCGCATTCGGCCAGCGCATTGGCTACACCGTCTTCAATGCAGAACGCTACGTGATGAACACCCTTGTTGCCTTTGTCGAGCCATTTCTGAATGGTGCTCTCGGGTGATGTCGGCTCAAGAAGCTCTAACTTCACCTCACCGCATTTCAGAAAAGCGGTTTTCACTTTCTGGTCCTCTACTACCTCTACGGCGTAGCATTCCAAACCTAAGACTTCCTTGAAATAGGGCAGGGCTTCTTCTATGCTCTGCACTGCAATACCTAAATGCTCAATGTGTGAAATTTTCATAATGTTATAATTAACTATTGATTAACAAGGTGCAAAGTTACTGATTTATATTGATATATATGGCTTTTTCATGAAAAATAATTGTTATTTTTTCTAAAACTCTAACTGGACACGGGCGTTAATCTGTCTGCCCGTCAGATAGTTGGGCACCGCATACTGCTGATTGCTCACATCCGTAATCCAATAATAGCTGTTGACATTGTTAATGCCGAACAGGTTTAGGCAGTCAACACCAATCCAAATGTTCTTCAGCCACAGGTGCTTTTCACGCTTCTCGTTGTCTAAAGCACGGAAACTCATGCCGATGTCGGCACGCTTATAAGCGGGGGCACGGAATGAATTGTTCTCAAGCCCTCTGTGTGGGGTGGAGAAGGGGAGACCGTCGGCATATACAAGTTTGAGCGACATCTTCCATCGGGTCGTACCGGGGAAATAGTCGGTGAAAAATAAATTGATGCCATAACGTTGGTCGGTGGGCAGCGGGATGCTCACCCCGTTCAGTTTCATGCGGGTGTTCATCAGCGACAAACTCAACCAGGAATCGGTGCCGGGAACAAACTCGCCATAGAGTTTTAAGTCGAGGCCCATGGCATGACCTGATGCCTCATTCTGACCGTAATACACGACCTTCACGTTGTTGACACTGTAGGGCACAAGGTTGGAAAGAATCTTATAATAGGCTTCGGCGGAGAACTTGAACGACCGTGAGGCCATCTTGAAACGATAGTCGAATGCACCGATGATGTGGATGGAACGCTGACTCTTAATCTGAGAGTTGAGCGTGGCATAGGTGATACCGTTCACGGTACTGGTGTCACGCAACTCCTTGTAGAATGGGGCCTGATAATACAAACCTGCGGCCAGACGGAAGGTGATGTCGTTGTTGAAGGCGGGCACAATGCTCAACGAGGCTCGCGGACTTACGATACTTTCTTTGTTGTAATTCCAATGCGAAAAACGAATGCCGTAATTCAATGTGAAAAACGCATGCTCTCCAGGACTCGAAAACTTATAGGTGTCTTGGATATAGGCTTCAAATCGGTTGGCCTTCAGCTCATTACGCGCACTCAAGGTGTATATCATATTCAGGTCCCTGCCAGTGTGGGGCACGGTATATCCTGCGGAGTCGCGCATCTCATACTCGCGGCTGTTTTCCTTGATATGCTCTATCTTATACGACAGACCGGCACTGATCTGGTGGCGCCCAGCCTTGTGGTTCAGGATGAGTTTGATGTTCTCCACGTTGGCTTCTAAATAGTTACGTGTATGTTCCATGTAACTGCCGACACCTAAATTCTCGCTCGTCTCTGTCTGAGTCAACCAATATTGGCCTTGTATGTCGTAGCGCTCCTGCTCCTTGGTGTAGAAGGCGGAACCGATGAGCGACACGGAGGTGTTGTCGGTCAGATGGCGGGTGATGTTGAGGGTGCCGAAAAAGGTGCGGAAAATATCTTTTTCGTGTCCGTCAAAATATACGCGGAACGACTTGACGTTCTCCATCGTGCCAAATTTGGTCTCTCGGTCTTCGGGCGTGAAATTGTAATGGTTCTCACTGATGTTGCCGATGAAGTCAATGGTCCAACGCTTGTTCGGGCGGTAACTCAGATAAGTCTGAAAATCCAAAAAGTTGGGGTTATACTCGCCTTTTGTTTCCAAAGAGCCTAACAAGTAGCGGTTGGTCTTGTAACGGATGCTGTTCAACCACGATAACTTTTTGGTGCCAAAACCAATATAGGCACCACCACCCAAGAGACTGGCTGTCAGACTACCCTCTGCAACCGTCTTTTTCGTTCCTTGGGGCTCTAAACGCTTATAGGTGATGTCCAAGGCCGATGACATCTTGTCGCCGTACTTTGCTTCAAAACCGCCGGTAGAAAAACTGATGCGGTCCACCATGTCGGGGTTGATGATGGAGAGACCTTCTTGCTGACCGCTCCGAACCAAGAAAGGACGGAACACCTCTACTTGGTTGATGTAAGCACTGTTCTCGTCGAAACTGCCTCCACGCACGTTGTATTGTGAGGACATCTCATCATGACTGCTCACGCCGGCTTGCGATTGAATGAGCGATTCTATGGCATTGCCCGAGGCCGAGGGGGCGGTCTTGGCGTCTTCTATCTTCAATTCCTGATTCTGACCGGTCTGACGGCGCTCTCCCATGACGGTCACCTCTGCCATCTCTTCTTCCGACTCATACAACTGTATCTGAAGCGTCTGCTTGCCTTTGGGGCGGTGAAGAAGACGGTATTTCGTCTTATACCCAATCATCGAAAAACGAATGGGCACACTGTCTGCTGATTGCAACGTCATTGAAAATTCACCTTTTAAATCGGTGAAGGTCACCTTGCCTTGACTGGTGGCTGCTACGGTCACCAATTCAATGGGGCTCATGTTCTGGTCCATCACCTTGCCATGCAGGGTGAATGATTGAGCCTGTACTTTGAGGGCGGACAACGTCGAAAGAAGCAGGAAGAATAGAAAAACTCTTATTTTCATCAGAAAAATAACGGATTTTCTCTACCTTTATTGTATCGGAGGGATTTCAAGTTTCGCTTGTGCTTGCCTTTTTGGTCACATCGTATCTCGGTAAAACGGGTTTTACTCGCGATAAATCCAGTTCAAGACTTTGTTCAACCACTTAAACGAGCAGCGGAACCAGCGGTAGGTACTCGCGGGCTTGCCCTGGAAACGGAGGATGAACTCTCGTTGGGGATTCTTACGGAAGGGTAGTCCAACATTCATAAAATAGATGTGGTGGTAACCGTGGTTGTAGGAATAGTCCATGGCATGCCACACCGTCATCAGATTGGGGTGTTGCATGGGGAAGGATTTACGCTTCGAGGCCAGATACCAGAGATAGGCATTACCTTTCGTATAGACCACGGCGCAACCGCCTATCACCCATTTCTTATAGCGGGTGATGAATATCTTATGACGACCGTCTTCGTTGAATGATTCAAAAAAGGATTTCTTAGGGATGAAACGCTGAAATTTGAAACGGTAGAAGTTTTTCAGCATCTTGTAAAACTCGGAGACATCTTCTTTGCTCTCTGCCTCCCCGGTCGTTACACCTGATTCGTATGTATTGGCGATTCGGTTGCGCAACTTCTCGGGCAAACGCTCTGAAGGCGACTTGTCGTGAAGGGAGTTGTGTATCTGCATCCAGCGCACGGGGAAATAGGAAAACTTCCGAAATGACTTGTAACCGAACATCTTCTTACTGATGTTACTGAACTCGAAATACAGGCACAGACGGCGGCGGAATTTCTTCGTGATGGCTTCCAACATCAGTTCAAACAAACGGGCAATCTCCGAGGCGTCTTCTGTCTCATATTGACCTTCACCATAAACGCGCCCTGCCGAATATAAATAAGGTGGAATCCACGAACCGCGACGGTTGATCATGGCTAACAGATGTGCGACGATGCGGTCTTGTTCATCGGTCACCACCACCATATAAGGACTGCAGCCGGGCGTCTGTTCAAGGATTTTGAACAAATCCGTGCTGTGGAAATAATCCCTGCAGTCCATCTCAGGAAGCTCAGTGCTCTTGGTGATGATGCGTACGTTAGACATGATAATCAGATTTTGCGCCACAAAAATAATGATTTTTTTCTTGAAAAACGATTCCTTTTCATTTTTTTTGAGTAAGTTTGCATAAAAATTGTGGTTATGGACTATTCTTCATTGATGATGAACAGGAGAAGTTGCCGGCAATTTCTGAATCATACGATATCGCCGGAGGCGGTTGAGGCGATTCTGAAAGCGGCGCTGCTGGCTCCGTCATCACGCAACAGACATACTACGCGATTCGTTGTCGCGGACAGTCAAGAACTGCTGATGCGCCTGGCCGACGCGAAGGAAAGTGGTGCCGCCTTCCTGCGTCACGCTCCACTGGCTGTCGTGATCGCTGATAATCCTCTGCTCAACGATTGTTGGGTTGAAGACGGGTCAATCGCCGCCTTCGCCATGCAATGTCAGGCGCATGATTTGGGCGTGGCTTCCTGCTGGGTGCAGATACGTGAGCGTTACCTCTCCGACGGCACGAAATCTGAAGATGTGGTGAAAGGCATCGTCGGACTTGAAGAGGCCGACCGTGTCCTCTGCATCATTGCTTTCGGCATCCCTGCACACGATGCCCCTCCCCACGATGAAGAATCCCTCAAATGGGAGAATGTGGTCCTCCGATGATTTCTCTTCTCCGCCGACGCTTCCGGTGATTCCTCTTCTCCTCAGCCCCACATCCAGTGATTCCTCTTTTCCGTCCCATTTAGTATATTTGGTCGGTTCGTGTTCGTTTAATCCTCCTCAGCCGTTAGGCTTAATCTTTAATACTCAAAATGAAAATAACCTTAATTGGTGCCGGAAATTTAGCCACGCATTTAGGACGGGCTCTTTTGAATGCCGGCCATAGCATCATTCAAGTATTCAGTCGTACCCAAGAGTCGGCTGAAGTCTTAGCTATGCAGTTCTCTCCACAATCCCAAACAGCGCATGCCTCTCTGCAATCCCAATCAGAACCGATCTCGGTTCTGAATCCAGCGCATGCCTCGCCACAATCCCAGTCAGAGCCGATCTCGGCTCTGTCCCGCCTCTCCCCTGATGCCGATATCTACATCATTGCGGTCAAAGACAGCGCCCTCGCACAGGTCATCCCACAGGTTTGTGCCGTCAATTCCCGTGCCGTGTTTGTTCATACGGCGGGCAGTATGCCCATATCGTGTTTTGATGGCTATGCCACGCATTATGGTGTGTTCTATCCCATGCAGACCTTTTCTAAAGCGCGGCAGGTTGATTTCTCGGTCATCCCATGTTTCTTGGAGGCGAGTGATTTAGACACCGCTCAAGTACTGAAAACACTGGCCGATTCCATTACGTCGAGCGTATTCTACCTCGATTCCGACCGGCGACGTTACTTACACCTCGCTGCCGTCTTCGCATGCAATTTCACCAACCACTGTTATGCATTGGCACAGCAAGTTTTGCAACGCGGTGACCTGCCGTTTGATGTGATGTTGCCATTGATTGACGAGACGGCGGCGAAAGTGCATCAGATGTCGCCATGCAAAGCCCAGACGGGACCTGCCGTGCGATACGACCAGAATGTGATGGACGCACAAATCCGTCTTATTGCCGACGACCCGCTCTTGAAAGACATTTATGAGAGAATGAGCATGAGTATTCATCAATATATAAGCGCGAATAATGATTAACTACGATTTGACGAAAATACGCACGGTCATCTTCGATGTGGATGGCGTGCTCAGCGCGGAGACCATCACCATGTTCCCCGACGGCGAACCCATGCGCACCGTGAATATCAAAGACGGATATGCGATACAGTTGGCACAGAAAGTGGGACTGCGTATTGCTATTATGACAGGGGGCAACAACCCCGGCATTCAGGTGCGCTACGAACGGCTCGGTGTCAAAGATATCTATATGAAATGTGCGGTGAAGATAAAGACGTATGACGCATTCCTGGAAAAGTACGGACTCCACGACGACGAGGTCATCTATATGGGCGACGACATTCCCGACTATGAGGTGATGCGCAAGGCGGGGTGTCCTTGCTGCCCGGCTGATGCTTGTCCCGACATCAAGGCCATTTCAAAATATGTGAGTCAATGTCGGGGCGGTTACGGCTGTGCCCGTGATGTCATCGAACAGGTTCTTCGTGCACAAGGCAAATGGCTCGCCAATGCCGAAGCTTTCGGATGGTGACGTAAATCTTGTCTCGAGTGATACAATGTTGTCTCCAAATCATTAGTCTTCATCATTCAAAACGATAAAATGCATTTAATTCTCGCATCAAATTCTCCGCGGCGCAAGCAACTGCTTGCTGGTTTAGACATTCCTTTTGAGGTGAAAGTGCTGCCCGGGATAGAAGAAAACTATCCCCAAGACCTTCCCGTCAACCAAGTGGCTGGCTTTATCGCAAAACTGAAAGCAGAGCCGTATCAATCAGTCATCGATGACGACACCGTAGTGCTCACTGCAGATACAGTGGTCATCTCGGAAAACCGTATCTTTGGCAAACCGGCCAATGAGGCTGAAGCGGAGGAGATGCTCCTGGCGTTGAGCGGCAAAACGCATCAGGTCACGACGGGGGTGTGTCTGACTTCACGTACATGGCAACATTCCTTTGATGTCACTTCTGATGTCACTTTCAAACAATTCACACCTGAGGAGATACATTATTATATCTCGCATTATCGTCCGTTCGATAAGGCTGGGGCATACGGCATACAGGAATGGATTGGCTATATCGGTGTCACCGGACTCAAGGGCAGTTATTTCAATGTCATGGGACTTCCTGTTCAGCGAATTTATCAAGAGTTGAAACAGTTAAATCTCATTAAAAGTAAAAATAATTTAATATTTAACAATTATTAGCAAAATTTTTGTCGATTTATTGGCATATATTAAAAAAAAGGACTATCTTTGCATCGCAATTGCGGGAGCAATCGCATACAAGTAATTTTAATCTATATTTATCATTTTTGCGTTGGATGCTCGGCTGTGAAGTTGAGCATCCTTTTTTTATCCGTCTCAATGTGTACTCGGTGATTGTTTTGTCAACAGTCAAACTACCCGATACCCCTGAACTTCTCCTATAAATATTCTTCCAAACGCTTGAAGGCGGGTTGTAGCAGCGTGGTCTCTACCTCGGTGCCGTCGTTCGACTTGAACACGCAGACGCGTTGCATCTTGTTAAGACGGCTGATGTGGTTGATGTTGACGATTGTGCTGCGGTCGGCGCGCACGAAATTGTCGCTGACCAGCTCCTTACTCAATGCGCCAAGACCGATGAGCACCATCTCTGACTGTTGGAATGTGACCAATATCGTGTAGTTGCCTTCGGCCTTCAGATAGACGATGTCATCAGTGTCAACCACCATGGTGCCACCTGTGGTGCGCAAGGAGAGACGGGGCGATACCGTTTTTTCTGTCATACGCACGATACCTTCCGACAGTTCCGATGATACCGACTTGATGGCTTCTTCTCGGATGGTGCGGATCAGTTGCTCGCGCTCTAACTTTTCGCGATGCAGACGCATCAGCTTGCGATGGTTCAAACGCTTGTAGTACCACCGTGTTAACAACCAGACTACCGCCACCAATAAGCAGATAAACAATACCCATACCCACCAGTGTTGCCACCAACGCAGGGGCGGGCGGATGATGGTGTCGGCCTGACTGGCTGTCACCAATTCATCGGGTCGGAACGAGGTTATCTCTTCTACTCCGCATAGATAGACGGTGCCGTCAGAAGCTTCCCACATGCGCGCTTTCAGGGGCTCCAACTGGGTGAAACCGTTGAGATGATTGAAGAAACACACTTCACTGAGCTGGTAGTCCTGCCCCACACGGCACAAAAACAGACCGTCGATCACCGCCACGACCAAATAGTCGTGTGATGTGACGAAGACCGAACGCACCTCATGGCCCGACAACTGGGGCATTTGGTCGTTCAAGGCACGCACTTCGCCATGGCGGATGAGGAAGAGGGAGGCGCCCGAGGCGAAGAACACCGCGCCACGACGGTCGGCCTCCATCGTGGTGATAACCAATTTCTGGCTCTCGTAATTGACTTGAACCGCGGTGTCGGATGGGGTCAACGCACCCCCGTTGCGCCCTCGTAAGGGCATACGGTACAACCCGCGGCTGCTGCCAAGCCATAGGTTACCTTCGCCATCTGAGGCCGCACACCAGAGGTGCGCTATGGTGGTTGTTAGTGTGTCGGTTCTTTCTGTAACCGGGTCGTACGCGGCCACCATCTGGCGCATGCCGAGGATAACCTTGCCTTCTGCCTCGGTGATGAACTGATAGCGGTCAAAGGGTAACCCAAGCCAACTGACCGTGGTGTCGCTCACGCATGCAACGTCACCGTGGGCTGCTAAATAGACGCGGCCGCCCGTCACTGCTGCACTGGGAAGGAAAAAGTTGGCGGGATTGTTGTAGATGATTTTACCATTGACCAGAATCTTGCCATTCAGGGTGCCCATGACCGGTCCTGCTCCGGCCACGGCCCGGATGATGTCGTTCTTGTCCGTAAGGCGGGCGTTGACGAAAAAGCGGCCGAAATAGCAGTAAACACCCTGATAGGTGGCCAACCACAGACGGTCCCAACGGTCGATGAACATGTCTTTCACTAAGTTGATGCCCCCCACTAATTGGGTTATCGACGTACCGTCATAACGGTACAAACTGTGGGCATCAGCGATGAGTATGTCTCCGGCTTGGGTGGTCCTGACAATCAAACCATAGTCGGGTTCCCATGCATCGAACGCGGTAAGCAGACGGATACTGTCGCCCTCAACGGCGTAGATACCATCTTCGGCAAAGGCATAGAGTGCCGAACGATGACGGCAAAGTGAGAAGACGCCACCGCCACCAATCTTCCGGGGTGGGGTTGTGCCCGCTTCCTTGATGGTCGTGCGCCACAACCCCTCGTCAGTGGGGATATAGACCATCGTGGAATCGATGAAAAGACGCCGGTCGGGTGTCATTTTGTCAAGCCAGGGATGATTCATGACCTTCGAGATGCACACGTCGCCGTCGTCAAGGGGGCGTTGCCCTTTGTCGGAATCATCAGAAGCGGTCATCATGCCTATCCAACGATGCTCCTCCTGCTCGTCTTCCATGAGCACCATTCCGGCAGGCAGGTCACCGGAGTTGAAATTGTTGAGCAACCAGTGACGTTCGGCGTCCAACTGCGACACCTTAGCATCATCAAAACTGATGAGCCAACGATTGCGGAATCCCAATGCCCAGACTTGCGATGAACTGCGGTCGGAGGAGAAGACTTCCGTAAAACCTACGATATTCTCACGGCGGCCTTTCAGAAAGGGTGTGAATGAACGTCCGTCGTAGCGTACCAGACCGCTCAAGGTACCAATGTATATATAACCGCGAGAATCTTGCCACACTTTCTCTGCCTGCATCTGCGACAGTCCGTCCTGGGTGGTGTAGCGGCGATAGCTCAGCTCACTCTCCAACTGTGCCGTAGCTGTAAACGCGACAAGATGCAGCATCAGTAGCGTCAGCACCCAATGAAGCCTGTTATGATTCATCGCTTGTCTCATATATTATGGTATAATTATTGTTTACTTTACACTCCACACCGTGGCCGTTGATTTGTTTCCGCTCAACTTGTAGTTGGTCTCAACAGATTGAGCACTGCAAAATTATGCAATTTTTGCCATAGTGCCAATAGTTGGCAAAAAAGTTTAAATAATTCTTTTGAGTTCATCATGAATTTCGGCCAGTTCATCAAAAGTTCGTCAATTCTCCTCAAAAAGTCATGGCAAAACCGTCGTTTTTCGTTAAATTTGCAGATACAATGAAACGAAAAAACGGAACGGTCTAATATCTTTTTTGGCTCTTGTGATTTTTCTTTTACATGCCTGTCTCTTTTACTATAATATCAACCTAAATACATATCACACATGAACGACAAGATGAAATCCATGCTACGTCGCCTACAGGTGATGTCAGTATTAGTTGTCATGTTGGCCGCTTTTACCACCGCTTCGGCACAAAGGCAATTTGCCCAGCCGAAAGGTGTTCATAAAGTACCGGCGTTGGCAAACAAGAAAAGCCCTGTCGTGGATGAGGTGGCGTCGAATTACTCGGCTCCCGAGTTCACTCTGCAGTCGGCTTACGGTGAACAGCGCACGTATGCTGTCACGAACACAAACAAAAACGTTGAAGGTACGCTCTATTACACAACGGCCGTCAGCACCAATATGCCGGCCAAGGGAGGTAGTGCATGGAAAAGCACGACAGCCCAACAGGTGGAGGTGACAGTCAGCGGAGTGGGAAATATCTATGCATATTTCGTGGCGGCAGCCGACAACCAGGCATCGGCTGTCGCTTACCAAACTGTCAACGGGGTGGTTCAGACACTCATGAAACCCACACGCGACTCTTGGGGATACAATGCCGAGACCAACGAAGTGACGGTGTTCCTTACCTCCGACCAGTGGCAGATAGAGGGTAATCCTCAACCTACTATCTATTATGCCATTGGTAGCGGGGCTTATCAAGCAACAACCGAGGCTTACGTCGAAATGGTGCTGACTGTGGGTACGATAATAAAGTATTACAGCCATGCCGACGGATTCAATGACTCGCCCGTAACCACTGCTACCGTCGATATACCAGTGGCCGCCGACGGTATGGAATGGAAGGAAGGAATCAATTTCTGGGAATCTACTTTTGCTGATGGCACTGCTGTCACTTTAGGCTCTGCTGTCGAATCGAATCTCTATCAAATCAAGGTTGATGGCACGGTCATCAACGAACGCTTGCTCACGCCCAAAAAGAACATCGGAAGCGGTTTCGTGTACCGCTCGTTCAGTGACGGAAATCAAGAAGTCAAAGGCCTCTATAGCAGTACCAGCCGAACCTATGCCCTCACAGGGCTCAGTCAGGGGGGATGCTTGTATGTCGGAACGTACAACAGCGAGCGGTCTGCCGATATAACAGTGGGCAACGGTCTCGAGTACAAAGATTGGAACCGGCACGAATGGGGAGATATCGTTGACTTCCCGATGAAAGTGACAAGCGACGGTACTGCCACCTTCACGCTCAACGCAGGGTCTGTTCTTCAATATATAGACTACTTCGAACAGGCACCGCCGCAGCCGCCGACATTCAGCTACAACAGCATGAGCGGCGCTAATCGGACCTACACCATATATAATAATAATGCTGTGGGCACCATACATTATACTACCAAAGTGTATGACCATCAACCCGAGGTGGGCAGCGCCGCATACGATGGCACAGCCAACGGCTACAGCGTGCAGGTCACTGTCACTGGCGTGGGCCGCATCTATGCCTATATTACCAATGATTTCGGCACTTCCGAGGTGGCTTATGTTGATGTCAACGGTGTCGAGCTGAAACTCAACCAACCCTATATCGACAACAAATACTTCTCCAACAACCAATGGTGGATTCATCTCAATAGCAACCAGAATGAGGTGGAAGGTGCTCCAAAAGCCGACATCTATTACACCATCAACAGTTCAGAACCGGTGAAGTTCGGAGACGATTATTTTGCTGTGAAACCTGGCGACACAATAAGTCTATACACCACAGCCGAGGGCTATGCCCAATCCGATGTCGTGACGGCTGTCGTACCAGAGAACATCTCGTTGGAGGAACAGTGGAGCGAATCATATAACTATTTGTACTCAAAGGAACAGGTCGCTTTGGGCAATCAGGTGGTCTCAGGACTTTATCAACTCCTCATCAGCGGCAGCGTGCTGCGCGACGGCCATCTGTTGACCACAAACGAGAACATTGGCAGCGATTTCCATTACGACAACTACTCCGGCATATACAGTTACCAACAGCGCACATACGCCGTCACCGGAGTGACTGCCCACCAATATTTAATAGTAAATACGAATAGTAATAATAAGGTGACTCCTGTATCTGGTGCTGTGATTGACGCATGGAACTCAACGGGCAACAGTACCGCGCTGCGAGCCACTGCTGATGGCACCATACGCTTCACCGTCAGTGCCAGACACTATCTCACCGGCATCGCACTCAAAAACGAACCGCAGTATGGCGATGTGTCGGTGGCGGATACAAACGGCAACTTGCTCATCTATCACTATGAAGACCCGACAAGCCCGGCCACATTCACAGGAATTAGAGAATATGCCTCCGATGAGGCTAAAGCCGGACACATCATCATTGCGGACAAGGTGACCGACAATAAAGGAAAAACGCACCGCGTGGAGTATATTGGTAGCTCCTTAAATAACCGTGAACATCTGAAGAGTGTTGTCTTCGGACAAAATATTAGTGGCGTGGGATATGACGAAGGAGGTAAAAAAGCCAATGGTTATACGTTCAGTTACTGCGGAGAACTGGAGAGCGTCACACTGAATGCCAGTGTTGACTCGCTCGCTCAATATACGTTCTATGATTGCTCGGCTCTCAATAGCATCAACACAGCCGAGGCTACCTCACTCACGACCATAGGCCGATATTGCTTCTATGACTGCAGCAGTTTGACGGAACTCACTCTGACAGCGGTGGAAAAAATCGGCGAGGGTGCCTTCGCCTATTGCTCATCGCTTCAGTCTATCACCTTCGGAGAGCAGTTGCCCGCCAACGCATTCGGCACCAATAACAACATGTTCCCGTCCAACCTCGAGTCGATGACCATCCCGGGTGTCAATTATCCTTTCGCAAGGAAATATAGCAACCTGCCTGCCATGCTCACCATCTATGTTCATCCCGACATGGTTGAGACCTACAAGGCCAACGATTTCACAAAGGATTACCACATCGTGGCTATCGGCAGCACTGCCGGCTTCACCGTCACCACGACGGCCGATAAGCGTATTGCCGTAGAACTGGCCAAACTGACGGATAATGTCACCGACGTGCAACAGTTGAAGGTCATCGGCCCCATCAACGGCACCGATGTGCAGTATTTACATGAGGCTTTGCCATACTTGGAGATGCTCGACCTGGGTGAGGCTCGCATTGTGGAAGGTGGTGACCAATACAATAAATGGTACGTCAGCAGTGGAAAACCGCAGAAGGACACCTATAATAAATACAGCACGCAGAACGACTCCATCACACCCTATATGTTCGCTTCCATGCCTCTGCTCAAGAGCATCGTCTTACCACGGGGGGCAACAGGCATGGGCAACTATGCTTGCTATTATGACAACAAGTTGAGCAGTGTGACTTTGCCTGATGGATTGAAGAATATTGGCAATTATGCTTTCTATATGGAAAACTCTTCCAATCAGCTCACGGCCTTCTCCATCCCCGGTTCGGTGACAAAAATTGGAGAATACGCTTTCTATTACGCTCAGTTGCAAAACATCGTCATTCCCGACAACGTGACAAGCATCGGACAGCGGGCTTTCTACAATTGTCAGAACCTCCAAGAGGCAACGCTGTCTACTGCGCTGACCAAGATTCCTGCGGAATTGTTCTATAACTGTCGCAAGTTGCAGAAGGTGTCCATGTCCGACAACATTACCGAAATCGGCAACTATGCCTTCTATCGATGCACCGCACTGACGACAGTTAACATTCCGTCAAAACTGGTGACTATCGGACAATATGCGTTCTACAACAATAGTAATCTCGCAAATACCATTACATTGCCTGCCACATGTCGCACCATCGGAAACAGTGCTTTCTATCAGTGTGATAATCTGCCGGAATTGGTGTTCAACGACGGATTGACCACCATCGGAAACAATGCGTTCGCTTATTGCCCGGTTCTCGTACCTGGCACACTGCCCGTGAGCCTGACGTCTCTCGGTGATGGAGCGTTTAATAACGATAAGGCCATCGAGACCTTCACTTTCCCGGGCAATATCACCGTGGTGCCCAACAGCGTACTTTACGGCTGTGATAACTTGCGGCAGGTGACACTCGCTGATGGAACGACAAAGATAGGTAATCAGTCCTTTGGCGCATGTCCACAGCTCACACAGATGAACTACAACCAGGCGACACTCACATCCATCGGGTATAATGCGTTCCAAAACACAGGATTCACAGAGGTCTCGTTACCCAATGGCGTGACTTATCTTGGCGAGGCGGTATTCTATGGTTGTGGACAACTGCGCAAGGTCAACATCCCTACGGGCGTGACGGTCGTACCGCGTGAGTTCGCAAGCTACTGCCCGGCTCTCACCACGGTCACCATGCACGACGGCATACGCGAGGTCAGTTACCAAGCCTTCAACAACTGCTCGGCGCTGGCTGACATTTCTCTCAACGACCAAATCACAGTCATCGGACAATATGCGTTCCAAAACTGTGTGGCTTTGGAGAACGTCAATATCCCGGCTAACTTGCAGACGCTCGGCTCGGGGGCTTTCTACGGCAGCGGAATAAAACAGGCTGTGCTGCCTTCGACCATCACCTCGTTCGGTACAAGTGTGTTCTACAACTGTGAGGCACTGGAGAGCGTGACACTACCTGAAAACCTCACGGCGATACCAGGTTCCACATTCCGTGGCACGAAGGCGCTGAAATCTATCGTATTGCCAGACGGTTTGCTGTCGATTGCCAACTATGCGTTCTATGAGTCGGGACTGGAGAGCATCGAATTGCCGCTCTCGCTGACCACCATCGGACAGTATGTGTTCTACAATACTCAGTTGGAAGAAATCACGGTTCCAAAGAATGTCACATCGGTAGGCAGTTATTTCGCCGCTTACTGTCAGAAGTTGAAGACGGCAAAACTCGGACGAAAGATGGACTACTCCGCCGACAACCGTTTCTCATACTTCGACGACTGCGAGAACCTGACGCTACTGCGTGTCTATGCAGGAACTCCGCCGGCAATCAACCAGTATTACACTGAATACAGAACCAACTGTGTGCTGGAAGTTCCTGACGGACAGGTCGAGGTGTATAAGAACACTGACATCTGGAAAACGTTTAAGGAGATTCGGGCTTTTGAGAGCGATGAGATGCTGAACCGAGCCGACTACCTCGCTCTCTGCGACCTCTACAACCAACTTGGTGGAGAGACGTGGAAGACAAAGTGGGACGTGAGCTCACGAAACCACTCCAACGGCAAATGGAACGGTGTGTCCACTGTGGTCGATGAGAACGATGACGAATTGTTCTATATCACAGCTATTGACCTGACTGATCAAGGCCTAAGCGGACAACTGCCACGGTCGGTGTTCTGTCTCTCCAAACTGACTAAACTGACATTGGCCGACAATGCCATTGAGACAAAGGTGGATACTCTGTTGACAGAACAGAATACGACGCTCACGGAGGTCAACCTCAAGGGCAACCACCTGCGTGGCGACCTCTATAAACTGGCTTCGATGATGCCCAACCTGACGGTGCTCGATGTGAGCTATAACTGGCTCACAGACATGTCGGAGGTGATGGCACGAGACAAATTGAAATCCGACAAGTTTACTCGAGGATATCAGTTCGTTGACTTCAAAACGAAGGAGGCTTCGGTGCCCGACGACCTTGTCGAGACTGTTGTCATCGACTATACGCCCGGACAGCCTGTGGCCATCGAACCCAACAGACTCCAAAAATACAACCACGACAGCGGCAACTACAATCTGTCGTACACATACCTCTATCGCAGATACGCATCAAATGCTTATCTCTATTTTGACTGGTACGGCGGCTTGGAAAAGACGGATGGGATGTGGAATGTGACTTCTGACAATGTGTTCCAGGCACAAAAGGGTGCGCTCAACATTTACAGTCCTTCATACAGCGACTACTACGAGCCCATTTTCATCCTGCGTGTCGATTGGCAGGACGGTGATGTCAATGCCGATCAGACGGTTGATGTGGCCGACCTGCAGAACGTCATCTACTATGCCTTGCATGATGCAAAACCCGATGAACAGTTCTTCAACTTCAGCGCTGCTGATGTTAATGCTGACAAGACGGTCAATGTCAGCGATGTGGTGGGGACAGTCGATTACGTGCTCGCTTACGAGGGACAGACGCAGGCAGGAACACCAGCGTTCTTGGCACCACGATATATGGTGGATGACAGCCGCAACATCCTTGCTGTAGGCAACAACGGTGTCCGTCTGACTAATAACGACGAGGTGGCTGCAATACAGATGACTATCAGTGGCGCGAACAGTCACCAACTGAGAGTCAACGGCGACATCAAGAGCCAATTCTCGGTGGCCATGCGCGACACCAATCATGGTGTGAAGGTCGTCATCTACTCGCCCGAGGGGAATATGCTCACTATGGGACAGCACCAGCTCTTCGAGACGCTGCCGGCAGGGGCCGCAGTCAGTGAGGTGCGTCTGAGCGACCCGCAAGCGCGGCGCCTCGGTGTCACTTTCACTGATAATAGCACCACAGGTATTGAGGAAATCGATTTCACACAACTCGATGATATCGACAACCTCATCATCTTCGACCTCAGCGGACGGCGCGTAGGGAAGTGGAACACACTGCCCTCAGGTGTCTATATCCTCAATGTCAACGGTAAGCAGTTTAAGATAAGAAAATAATCAACAATAAGTGACTATGAAATACCTGAAATTAGCAATGCTGACAGTGCTGGCGACCTTCGCCGGCCTGCTGCAAGCGCAGAACAACGTGCTGAGGGTGGATTCGGTGGAGACGCCCGCAGGTAAAAACGTAACACTGCCCATAGTACTTGAGAACACCAGCGATATCACGGGTGTGCAGTTCGACATCTCGGTGCCGTACCAACTGGCTGCCGATGAGGAGACCGGACAGTTGACGGTGACGCTGTCAAAGACACGTGCCAACAGCCACACGGTGGCGGCTACGGCCAGAGGTACAACCTCTGAGTATTGCTATCCACAAGGCATGGACAAATCTGGACAGTGGATGACTTACTACATGTACCGCATCATCGTCTATAGTCAGGACAATGCGCTGATACTTGATAATCAAGGCACATTGCTCTCCTTGCAACTCACCACAGACGGGACACTCGGTAATGGTGCTGTGCTGCCGGTCCATCTGAATAATGTGACGCTCTCTGACCGTGACTTGCAGAATGTGCTGACCGACGCTAAAGATGCGGCTATCGTCATCAAAGAGATTCCGAGGCCCGACCTTACTCCTCTTTCTGTGACTTTCACAGAGAAAACGGTCAATCCGGGTGGCACACTCAATGTGGCGTGGAAGGTGAAGAACATCGGACAGGTGGCTACAGAAGGCGGATGGAGCGAAGAGGTGGCGTTGATCAATCTCGGCGGAACGAAAAGTAAGGTGCTCTCCACAACACGCTTCAGCGGGACACTTGCTGCCAACAGCGAGGTGAGCCGGCAAGCGGAACTGGCGCTGCCCGAACTGCTCGGCATCGATGGCGTGGCCAAGGTGCAGGTGACTGTCATTCCCAACGATGATGCTGGCGAACATCCCTCTCTCCGCGATAATAATGTGGCAGCCAGTGAGAGCAATATCAGCGTGGGGAAGAAACTGGTTTTGGAACTGTCGCCTACTACCGTCAGTGAAAACCAAACATGGCAACGCATCACGGCGAAACTGAGCCGAAGCGGAAGCTGGAGCAATACGCAGAGTTTCACCATTTCCCGGACCAATGATGCGGGAGAGGCAAGCCAGGATACTCGTCTCACCATACCTGAACTCGTGACCATCAGTGAGGGACAGTCGGCTGTTCTTTTCTACATCACGGTCAACGATAATGACGTGCTCGACGCAGATACCGCTGTGGTGCTCACTGTCAACAGCGTGAGCACGTCCAACCCGTACGAACCGGTTACCGGACGTGTCGTTATTGTTGATAACGAACAACCTGCGCTCACGGTCACACTGTCAAAGACTGAGGTGGCCGAGGGCGTTGACACGGAACTGACGCTCACCATCACAACCCAGAGGGCGCCGAAAGAGGATCTCACCGTGACGCTCACCAGCGAGAACAACAAACGGTTTGCCGTACCTTCATCAGTGGTCATCCCTGCCGGGCAGAAGTCTGTGCAGGTGGCGGTCAGAATCGTCAATGATGACACACCCAATGGCACACTGACGAACCAGTTCACGGTATCGGCTCCCAACCACGTCAAGGGCACAGCGCTCGTCATGATTTCCGACGACGACTTGCCTGTGCTGTCGCTGACGCTCACCCCGACGCAGGTGCAGGAGAGTGATGGCCCTGTCTCCGTGGCTGGCGTTTTGAAGCGTATCACCAACAAGGATAAGAAGGTGACCATACGCCTCACCGATGATGCCGACGGGAAATTATACTTCGGCAACCGGACGCTCGAGATGGCTAAGGGGGTTGAGGAGATTCACTTCAACTTCGGACCCGCCGACAATCAGGATGTGGACGGTGACCGTACCTACACCATCACGGCGGCGGTGTGGCTGTCGTCATGCAGCTGCAGCGCGGCGGGCGAGGCTGCCGGACATGTCAGTGCACAACTCTCTGTGCTTGATGACGATGGACCGGCACTGCGACTGACGGCTAAGCAGGGTACGGTGAAGGAGGGTGGCACCACCACGCTCACCATCGAGCGCAATAACGCCACCGACAAACCACTGACAGTGACACTGAGTAGCGACTATGACGACCAACTCGAATATAACCATGAGGTGACGATTCCTGCTGGTTCGAAGACGGTCGATGTGGTCGTACGCTCGCTGCCCAACAATGTGACCGACGACTCTCACACGGTCATCTTCACTGTTCAGAGCGGCGACTACGCCAAAGGGACCTGTTGGGTGATGATTACCGACCAAACATTGCCCGACGCCATCATCAGCATTCAGGCGACACCCGCAGAAGCTGTGGTTGGCGATGATATCACAGTCACTGTTACGGTCACCAACGATGGTGCCGCTCCGCTGCCTTCCAACACACAGGTGAAAATCTATGAGAAGGGACATAAGGATGCGCTGGCCACACTGCCCATTGACGAGAACCTCGCTATCGGTGCCGTCAAGACCATAGAAAAAGTGCTCACACTGTCCAAAACAGTTGGTGTGCACCAACTCTATGCTGTCGTCAACGAGACGAACACAGTAAAGGAATTGTCTGTAGCGAACAACACATCTGAGATCTTCGAGGTGTCGTTGCTCTCGCCTTTCCAAGCTACGATTCAAACCGACCGCGACAGGTATAATCTGGATGATAACGTCAACTTCACCGGTCAACTCAGCGGTCGCGATTATGCTAACGCTCCCATCGACCTCTATGTTATCAGCGATGGCATACGTCAGTCGCAGCGCATTACAACCGACGGCGAGGGTAAGTTCGCATACAGCTGGTTGGTCAACACTTCGCTCGCCGGCCATGTGGTGGCTGGCGTCTGCTATCCGGACGAGGGCGCAACTACTGCTATGACAACGTTCGAGGTGTTCACTCTCCGCCGCACCACTACGGGCTACATCAAAAACAACCTCACTGTGGGCGAGGCGTTCGAGGCGGCTGTCGAATTACAGAACCCCGGACAAACGGCGCTCACAGGTGTCAAAGTCGAGGTGGTGTCGAAACCCGAAGGTTATATCGTTGAAAGCTCGCTGCCAGCAACTATCGCTGCAGGGGCGAAACCCTTGCTCACCTACACGCTCACGTCCACCATCCCCGGGTCGGGTAAGGACTGGGAGGTCGTCAACCTGCTCGTCACTTCGGCCGAGGGGGCTAAACTGCCCATTGCGATTTACAACTTCTCGCAGATGGCTCAGGCCAACCTCGTGCTCACCAACCCGCGTATCACCACGACTATGACCAAAGGACAGACGCGTGAATATCCTGTGCAGATTGTCAACAACGGCAAAGGAAACACCGGTGAACTGACCCTCGCGCTGCCCGATTGGATGGGTTGCGCTCAGGGTAAGACGCTCGCGGGCATTAACAAGGGCGATACGGCCACTGTGGTTCTTTTGTTCAAGCCTACTGCCGATATGCAACTCAATGTGCCTGTTACGGGTACAATCGGATTCAACGTGCAGTATGGTAACGGCACTTACGCCAACTACAGCATCACGCCTGTCTCCGACCAGAAAGGCACGCTCGTGGTCGAGGTGGCCGATGAATATACTTATTACACGGAGGAGAAACCGCATGTGAAGGATGCACAAGTGGTGCTGCGCAACAGTGTCACCAATGCGCTCGTGACGCAAGGTGTCACGGGTGATGACGGACGCTGCACATTCCCCGACCTGCCGGAGGGATATTATAAACTCTCTGTCACGGCCGACAATCACGACTCATACTCCAACAACATCATCGTTGACCCGGGAGTGACGACCACCAAAGTGGTGAACCTTAGTATCGAAGCCATCAAGGTGACGTGGGCGGTCGAGGAAACCGAAGTGGAGGATGTGTATGACATCGTGACGACGGTGACATACGAGACCAATGTGCCTGTCCCCGTGGTTGACCTCATCGTACCGAGTCGCATACCAGCCGACTCCCTGGCAGAGGGGGAGAGTCTGGTGTTCTATGCCATCGCTACCAACAAGGGATTGATCAATGCTCAGGATGTCAGCTTCAGACTGCCTGATGTGACTGATGTTTACCAGTGGGAGCCGTTGGCTGAGAGTACTGGACTGACGCTTGCACCGCAACAGAGCTATATCCTGCCTGTGAAGGTGACCCGTATTCCAGAGACACAACATGCTATGAGAAGAGCTGCAGGCGGCGGACCATGTCACGACCAAGCTGGTGTTGACTATTCATGGCAATGTGGATACGACCGTAAGTGGCATTCTGTAGAGAAACCTATCACCTTTAAGGTGTGTGAGGGAACAGCTGCTGCTGGAGGCGGCGGAGGCGGCGGCGTAGGCGGCGGCCTCGGCAATCCAGGCGGAGCAGGTGGCGGTGGCTACGGCTGGAGCTCGTATGGGGAAAAGGTGACGATTGTCAATGAGTGCGACCCATGCGCCATGTCTTTCCTCAATACTGCGGTCAACTGTGTGATTGATATCTTTACGCCTTATGGTTGCGCCAAAGGCCTCGTCCAGTGTGTGGCCAGCTTATTCGATGGCAAATGGGGCTTCTGGGATATCGCGAACAAATCATTCGACTGCGGACTGACCATTGCAGGATGTCTGGTGAAAGAGACGGTGGGAAAAGTTCTCGCTGTATTATCGTGTGTCAAGAATTTCTTAGTGGATACGGTCGTAACATGTGCCAAAACGGGTACTTCCTCGGGAGCGCCGCGTAGGGCCACGGTAAACATGGAAACGCTCGAAACGGAATATACGTCATTCGGCTATATCAACGAGACGCTGCGTTCAGGATACCTCCTGTCGAAGCAGTGGGATGCCACGCTGGGCATCGTGCACGAAATCATGGGCGACTCTCTCTGGTTCGATGTGACCGGCGAGGAAATGGAGAAGGTGCTCGATGTCGTAGGCGTTACTCCTGACAATGAACTGGTGGCTGACAACTTGCGTCATCTGAAACCGGAAGGCGTTACCAACGAGGTGTTCGACTCTTTCATCGAGCGCGTGGCCAACACACGGAGATATGCTCTTGACCAAACCGAACCGGCGAACGACAACCGTGTGCACGCAGAAGTGTTGAAACAGGCTGTTGATTCTTTCTACGAGGCCGAAAATTGGGCTATGGAACACAGAAATACCACGGTTGATGAATATTGGAATTCTTCGCAAGCCAAAGTCATTGAACGGCTGAATGAACCACGCAACAGCGTGTGCTCGACCATTACGCTGCAAATCAAACAGACGATGACCATGACGAGACAGGCCTTCCGGGGCACGCTCACGGTGTTTAATGGCAGCGAAACGGAGGCGATGACCGACATGAAACTCAACCTCGTGGTTTCTGACAAGAACAATAATGTGGCTACGACGCATGAGTTCCAAATCAATGCCGAGTCACTTAAAAACCTTGAAGGCGAGGTGAGCCTTACCAGTGGGTGGACGCTGCAGCCCAACACAGAGGGCACTGCTACCATCCTCTTCATACCGACGAAGTATGCGGCGCCTACAGAACCCGTGGAGTGGTCGTTCGGAGGTACGCTCTCATACACTGATCCTTTCACAGGACTGGTGATGACACGCGAACTTTTCCCCGTGACACTCACTGTGAAACCGTCGCCTGAACTCGACCTGACTTACTTCATGCAGCGAGATGTCTACGGCGACGACCCGCTCACCAAAGATATCGTCGAACCGATGGAGGATGCTGAGTTTGCTTTACTCATCAACAACAAGGGCTACGGTGATGCCACCAACGTGCGGATGACCACACAACAGCCTGAGATAACAGAGAATGAGAAAGGATTGGCCATTGAGTTCGAGATTGTCAGCTCGCAGGTCAATGGTGGTCCCGCTGCTCTCTCGTTCGGGCAGACCATTGCCAACGACCTCGGGACGATTCCGGCACACTCGCAGACCTACGCCCAGTGGTGGCTGCAGAGTACGCTGCTCGGACACTTCTCGACATATCATGTGGAGGCGACACATGTCACAAGCTACGGCAATGAGGACCTCTCGCTGCTCGATAACGTGACCATACACGAACTGATTCGTGGCTTCACACCGCCCGCTGACAGTGAGAACACACCGAAACGCGCCTTCCTCGTCAACGATGTGGAGGATGCCGATGATATGCCCGACCAAATCTACTTCACCGATGCCACACAGACTGATGTGTCGATAGCACAGTATGCCACGGCAACGAAGAAGAGCACGACGGAGTATGAACTCTTCGTGTTGCCCGATCATGCAGGATGGACATACGCATCACTGCTCGACCCGACTGCAGGAAGGCAGAAACTGCTCAAGGTAGTTCGTCTGAGCGATGGCAAAGAGTTGCCCCTCGACAATGTCTGGCAGACCAACCGCACGCTGCGCGACGGCATGGAGTGGCTCTATGACCACAGGCTGCATTTCGTAGGAGAGGTGAGCGCTACTGGAGGGACTTATACTTTGATATATGAGGAACGTCCTGATGTGGAACTCGATGTGACCATCACTGGTCCTGTCTATGAAGAGGAGTTCACCACAGAAAAACTGGTGACCAATGATGTCAACGAGGTGACGGTCACTTTCAACAAACCCATTGTGCCTGAGACATTCACTGCTGATGACCTGACGCTCAACGTGCAGGGTAAACAGCAAGACCTCAGCACGGTGCCCATTGCTGCCAAGAACAACAGCACGATGGAATACACTCTCGACTTCACCGAGTTCAACAAGACGCAGCCCAACGGCTACTATGTACTGACGGTGCAGACGGCAGGTATCACCGACAATGAGGGATTCCAAGGAATCTTCGGCAGAAAGATTGACTGGGTGCTCTTCCGAGGAGGACTCATCCAACTGAAGACTTCGGTGTTCCCCGAACTGTCGGGAAGCGTCAACTTGCAGATGGTGGAACCCGCAGGTAGTCCGCGGCGTAAGGCGCCTGCCGCCAGTACGGATGCGCCCGCATACGGCTCTACGTTCCAACTGGAGGCCACACCGAAACCCGGTTACGAGTTTACGGGATGGACCATCGACGACCAGGTGGTGGAAACCGACCCGATTTACAGGATGACGGCCAATGCCGACATCGATATCGTGGCTAACTTCAAAAAACAGCAAATCAAACTGACCGTCAATGCTACGGAGGGTGGTACGTTGAGGGGGACGGGTACGGGTGTCTATGACTACGACACCGAGGCGGTGATTATCGCGGTGCCTGACGAGGAGTTCGTGCTCGATGGATGGACAGTCAACGGTGAGATGGTAACGACCGACACCGACACGCTAAGGATGAAGGTGACGGCGGCCACAGAGGTGGAGGCTCGCTTCCGTAGAGATATCTTTACCGAGGTGCTCGATATGGCAAGAGGGTGGAACTGGATTTCAACATTCTTGCGCGAGAACCAGCCGCTTGGCGATATGGCACGTTATGTTTCACGTATCGTCAGCCAGGACGATGAACTCGTCTTCGACCCTGTCAACGGAATGACGGGTGGTATAGAAAACTTTATTTCAGGCAAGGCATATAAGGTGGAGACGGCAACACGATTCTCGCAGTCGATGCGCGGTCACCTCTACGATACCAAGGCAACTCCCGTGACGCTGAAGACGGGATGGAACTGGCTCGCATATCCTTATTACGCTGAAAGGACGCTCGACAGCACGCTGCCTAATGTCAGCGAGGGCGATTACATCACTTCGCAGGCTGGTTTCGCTCAATTCACCGATGGCGCATGGGAGGGGACGCTCACTATGCTGACACCGGGCCAGGGCTACCTCTACAAATCGGCCGATAACAAAACGCTTGTCTTCAACTTCGACGACGATAGCGCGTCATCAGCGCAGATGGCACCCAAAATGGCCAATAACACGTACAACTCGGCGGATGTTGACATCTACCGTTATCCGAACACGATGAATGTGGTGGCTCATATCCTCCGCGACGGCACGGAGTCGTTGGGAGGGGAATACAGCATCTACGCGTTGGCTGGAAACGAACTGCGCGGTGTCAGCCAGTATGTCGGAACCCATCACTACCTGACGGTGCATGGCATCGGAAGCGAACCTCTTGTATTCATCGTTGAGAACGTGGCCAGTGGTGACAGCTATGAGGTCAACGAGACGCTTAACTTCGCAGACGATGTGGTGGGTAGCCGCAAGAACCCGTTCGTGTTCACCATCGGCGACATCACGGGCATCACGCTCGTGGAAGGCAATGACGGTCCCATGACGGTCTATTCTCTCCAAGGTGTACTCATCAGTCGCGACGCTACACTCAAGTCGCTCAGAAGACTCCCAAGAGGTGTGTACATCGTCAACGGAAAGAAGTGCTACATCAAGTAACTCTTCTTTCGATAGTAGTAAGTAGTTGAAATGTTGAGGAGTTAAGCCAAAGAAACGTAATGGCTTAACTCCTTATCTTTTTATTCATGATGATAAGGTTCTCCCTTGATGATGGTGCAGGCACGGTATAACTGTTCGGCGAAAATAAGCCGTACCATCTGGTGGGAGAAGGTCATTTGTGAAAGGGATATCTTTTCTTGTGCCCGCTGATAGACGGCTTCTGAAAAACCGTAGGGACCGCCGATGACGAAGACAAGTTTGCGGGCGGTCTGCTGTTTCTTCGACAGCCACGAGGCAAAATCAACACTCCTGCGCTCTATCCCGTGTTCATCCAATAAGACCACGGTATCGGATGGTTGTAACTGACGCAATAACAGCTCGCCTTCACGCATTTTTTGCTGCTCTTCGCTTAGACTCTTTGTGTTCTTCAGTTCGGGTATCACTGTCATTGAAAACGGAACGTAATGGTTGATACGTTCCGTATAATCCGCGATACAGGCTTGAATGTGCTTGTTCGTGGTCTTGCCTACCACCAATAATTCTATTTTCATGACTCTGCCTGCTCCTTTGACTGTGACGACGACGGGGAGTTCTGTTCACGGTTGAGGGCATAGATACTCTTGCCGTGATGCACAGGGCAGAGGGTTTCATCGGGGTCTATAGGCTCATACTCGTCCTTGCGCTTGGGATTCATCGGAAACCAGCCCTTCTGTACGCGTTTCTTTTGTGCGAACAATTCACCGATGCCCCATAAGAAGGAAGCCCCCGTCACACCTAATAACGATGACCAGACCACATCGCCCACAAAAAAAGCACAACCCAGGCAAGCAAGACCGATTAACAAAAAAGTCCACCAATATTTCGTACCGGTATAGTACTCCATTTTGATGACTAAAGGATGGCAAAGACCAATAATAAAGAAGGTTGATACGGCGATAATCACGCCTGTAAAATGTAATTCCATGAATGTCTCGTTTTGCCAATAAACGGCTTTTGATACAGTTGATTCAACTTAATTTCTGTGCAAAGTTACGCTTTTTTAGTGAAAAATAAAAAATAAATTCCCCGATGTTTTTGTTTTTCACGCAAAAACACTATCTTTGTGGCAAACTATCTATCAAATCATTAAAAACACAAGTATTTATATGGAAAACAATACTCAGCTGATTGCTCAGTGCGAGGCACTGGCGAAGCAATGGCTTACTCCGGCCTTTGACGAGGAGACACGCAAGGAAGTACAAGCGATGCTCGACAATCCCGACAAGACAGATCTTATCGACGCTTTCTATCAGAACCTCGAATTTGGTACTGGTGGTCTCCGTGGCATCATGGGTGCAGGAACCAACCGCATGAACAAATACATCGTGGGCATGGCGACACAAGGATTTGCAAACTATATCCTCAAAGCATTCCCGGGACGTACTGACCTCGCTGTCGTCGTCGGACACGACTGCCGAAACAACGGACGTATGTTTGCCGAAAGTGTGGCTGACATCTTCTCTGCTAACGGCATTAAGGTGTATCTCTTCGAGAGCCTCCGTCCTACTCCTGAAATCTCATTCGCTATCCGCCAACTCGGTGCTCAGGCTGGTGTCAATGTCACCGCTTCGCACAACCCCAAAGAGTACAACGGATACAAGGCTTACTGGGATGATGGTGCACAGGTGCTTGCTCCGCACGACAAGGGTATCATCGACGAGGTGAACAAAGTGAAGATTGAAGATGTGAAGTTCGAGGGAAACAAAGAACTCATCGAAATCATCGGTGGTGAGATGGACTGGGATTACCTCCAGGCTGTGAAAGAGGCCATGGTGGACCAGGATGTCATCCTCCGCCACAAAGACCTTAACATCGTCTATTCGCCCATGCACGGCACGGGACGTGTCATTATTCCTGAGGCTCTCCGTTCATGGGGATTCCAGAACATCCATGTGGTGCCCGAACAGATGGTCATCGACGGCAACTTCCCCACGGTGGTCAGCCCCAACCCGGAGAATGCTGAGGCCATGACGCTGGGTATGAAACTCGGTACGCGTCTGAATGCCGACCTCGTCATCGCAAGCGACCCCGATGCAGATCGACTCGCTATCGTATGCCGAAACGCCAAAGGCGAATGGGAAATCCTCAATGGTAACCAGACGTGCATGATGTTCTGCTGGTATATCATCGAAAACAAGAAGAAACTCGGCCAACTCAAGGGTAATGAGTTCCTCGTCAAGACGATTGTGACCACGGAGGTCATCGCTGAGATTGCTAAGAAAAACGGTGTGGAACTGCGCGACTGCTACACAGGCTTCAAATGGATTGCCAATGAAATCCGCATCAGCGAAGGCAAACAGAAATATATCGGCGGCGGTGAAGAGAGCTTCGGATTCCTGCCATTCGACAAGGTGCGTGACAAGGATTCACCAGCATCTATCTGCCTCATCTGCGAAATCGCTGCATGGGCGAAGGATAACAACATGACGCTCTACGACCTGCTCATGAACATCTATGCAACGTACGGCTTCTCGCGCGAGACGACCATCAACGTGGTACGTCCGGGTAAGACGGGTGCTGATGAAATCAAGCAGATGATGACCAATTTCCGTGAGAACCCGCCGACGGAACTCGGTGGATCGAAGATTTGTCTCTGGAAAGATTACAAGACGCTCGAGGCACGCGATGCCCAGGGCAATGTGACCAAACTCGATATGCCCGACACCAGCAATGTGCTGCAGTGGTTCTGCGAAGATGGTACAAAGGTGAGCGTTCGTCCTTCTGGCACCGAACCGAAGATTAAGTTCTACACCGAGGTCAAAGATCCTTCATTCAAGTGCGCAGGATGCTACGAGCGTTGTATGGCTGCCGCTTCTGAGAAGATCGAAGCCATCAAGAAGAGCCTCAATCTGTAAGAAACAAGCGACACGTATTCAGACGTGTCCACAAGGGCGTTAGCCCGTTCCTATAAAAAAAGAGTTAAGACGCGCGTCTTAACTCTTTTTTTATATCAGTGAATATGATTCTTAATAGGCAAACAGCGGATACTTCTTCATCGTCTCGTTCACACGCTGACGAACAGAGGCAATCACTTCCTCGTTCTCGGGATCATTGAGCACTTCCTCTATCAGTTCGGCGATGAGCACCATCAGGTCTTCCTTCGCACCACGGGTGGTGATGGCAGGAGTACCTAAACGGATACCGCTGGTCTGGAAGGCGCTGCGGCTGTCGAACGGAACCATGTTCTTGTTGACCGTGATGTCGGCGGCTACCAAGGCGTTCTCGGCTACCTTACCTGTCAACTCGGGATATTTGTCGCGCAAGTCAACCAACATGGAGTGGTTGTCGGTACCGCCGCTCACGATGGTGAAACCGCGTTTCACCAATTCCTCGGCTAATACCTTGGCGTTCTTTTGAACCTGCTTGGCCCACTCCTTGAACTCGGGTTGCAATGCCTCACCGAAAGCAACGGCCTTGGCGGCGATGACGTGCTCCAACGGACCGCCCTGCTGTCCGGGGAAAACAGCGGAGTTCAACAGCTGACTCATCATTTTCACGGCGCCCTTTGGTGTCTTCAGACCCCAAGGGTTCTCAAAGTCTTTGCCCATCAGGATGATGCCGCCACGAGGACCGCGAAGGGTCTTGTGGGTGGTGGAGGTGACGATGTGAGCGTGTTTCACGGGGTTGTCAAGCAAACCGGCGGCAATCAGACCGGCGGGGTGGGCCATGTCAATCATCAACAGGGCTCCTACCTTGTCGGCAATCTCACGCATGCGCTTGTAGTCCCACTCGCGACTGTAAGCGCTGCCACCACCGATAATCAGTTTGGGCTTGTGCTCTAAGGCCAACTGTTCCATCTCGTCGTAATCCACACGACCAGTCTCTTTGCTCAAGTTATAACCCACGGGCTTGTAAAGGATACCTGACGTGTTCACCAATGAACCATGCGAAAGGTGACCGCCATGGGCCAGATTCAGACCCATGAAGGTGTCGCCCGGCTGAAGCACGGCCAACAGGACAGCAGCATTGGCCTGGGCGCCGGAGTGGGGCTGAACATTGGCATACTCGGCATCGAACAGTTTCTTCACGCGCTCGATGGCTAACGTCTCTACCTGGTCCACTACGCCGCAACCACCATAATAACGCTTGCCAGGATAACCTTCGGCATATTTGTTGGTCAGGTACGAACCCATGGCTTCCATCACTTGGTCGCTCACAAAATTCTCAGAGGCAATCAACTCCATGCCTTTCAACTGGCGTTGATGCTCTTGCTCAATCAGTTCAAAAATCTCTTGGTCTCTTTTCATAATTATAGCGTAATAATTTTATTTACAATCTGTTACTTAATTCCGTTAAAGTAAAAATGAGCAAAACATGTCCCTTCATCATCACATGAGTAATCATAAAGTTCAATGTTCAAAGTTCAAACCAGCTCCACCTTGCCCATTTCCTGCTCTTTGTCGCAATAGTGGCACTTGACGATGCCGCGTACCTTGTCTTCCACCGTAAAAACGGTTTCCATCGGCTCGTTGTTGGTGATGCACTTCGGATTATTACATTTGATGATACCGCGAAGCTCGTCAGGGGTCTCAACGGTCTTCTTCTCCACCACTTCATAGTCGCGGATGATGTTCAAAACGACGTTCGGGGCTACGACAGACAAACGGGATATCTCATCGTCGGTGAAAAACTTGTCACTGACTTTAATGATTCCTTTCTGGCCGACTTTCAACGATGGATAGTTGTAACCGATGGTCACGGGGTTCTTCTCATCTAAAAGACCCAATAGGTTGACCACGTGAAACGTACGGTTGGCTGGAATATGGTCGATGACAGTGCCGCTTTCGATGGCGGCTACTAATCTCTCTTTCTTGTTCATGACTCGATGATGGTTGTGTCGTTTTTAATATCTTCCAAGGTGATGCCCAGCACATCGCAGATGATGGCCTCGCGGGCGTATAAACCGTTCTGGGCTTGCTGAATATAATAGGCGTGAGGGTCTTCATCTACATCGTAGGCGATCTCATTCACACGGGGTAGGGGATGAAGTATCTTCATGTTATCCTTCGTGTTTTTAAGCATGTCGCGGCGTAAGATATAGACGTTCTTCACACGCTCATATTCCATCAAATCCGAAAAACGCTCTTTCTGAACACGGGTCATATAAATAATGTCAGCATCAGCAATCACTTTCTCTGTAAAACTCGTGTGCTCTTGATATTTGATGCCCTGCTCCTTGCAGTAGAGCTTATATTCATTGGGCATGGCCAATTCCTTGGGGGCGATAAAATGGAAGGTGGGGTTAAAATGACGCATCGCCATCACCAAAGAGTGAACAGTGCGACCGTACTTCAAATCGCCTACCAAATAGATGTTCAGATTCTCAAGGGTTCCCTGGGTTTGGTAAATCGTATAAAGGTCGAGCATGCACTGCGACGGGTGCTGGTGGGCTCCGTCGCCGGCGTTGATAATCGGGATAGGGGCTATCTCGCTCGCATACTGAGCGGCGCCTTCAATGTAATGGCGCATGGCGATGACATCCGCATAATTAGATACCATAAGGATGGTGTCTTTGAGCGTCTCGCCCTTTGATACACTCGATGCTTTCGCATCACTGAAACCGATCACACGGGCGCCTAAACGGTTGGCGGCAGTCTCAAAACTCAGACGCGTACGCGTAGAGGGCTCGTAAAATAAGGTCGCTACAACCTTGCCTTTCAACAACTCACGGTTGGGATGACGCTCAAACTCTTGAGCCATCTCTATCATATAGAGAATCTTCTCACGTGACATGTCGGCAAAAGTGACAAAATCGTGCTTTTTCTTAATCATAAAGGTTGGATGGTTGAAAATCGCGTGCGAAGTTACGCAATATTTTTAATTTATTTGGCAAAAATACCAAGAATTGTTGTAACTTTGCACCAAATTTAGTAATTCGTGACACTTTCATAACGTATGAGACGCATTTTTATACGAATATTGTGGTGGCTGCTCGGTTCCTCCGTCTTGTTAGCCGGACTCGGATTCGCGGCTATTTGGAACGGATGGATCGGATACATGCCCGACATCGAATCATTGCAAAATCCTATTAGCAGATACCCTTCATTGGTCTATTCAGCTGACGGAAAGCTCATGGGCACTTTCGCGACAATCAGAGAGAAAGGTATGCCGGTCAGCTACAATAACATTTCAACACACCTGATTCATGCCCTTATAGCTACTGAGGACGAGAGATTCTATGAACACTCTGGCGTCGATTTTATCGCGTTGTCCAGAGCGATTCTCAAACGGGGTGTCATGGGTAATGAGAGTGCTGGCGGCGGTTCGACCATCACGCAGCAGCTGGCGAAACAGCTGTATTCCGAACGCGCACACTCTACCATGGAGAGGGTGCTGCAGAAACCCATCGAGTGGGTCATCGCTGTAAAACTCGAGAAGTATTATACGAAAGAGGAAATCATCACGATGTATCTCAATTACTTCGATTTCCTCAACAATGCCGTGGGTATAAAAACAGCGGCTAACACCTATTTTAATAAGGAGCCCAAATCGCTTTCCATCACTGAGTCGGCTACGCTCGTCGGTTTGTGTAAAAACCCCGCTTACTACAATCCCTTCAAATTCCAAGACAGATGCAAGGAACGGAGAAACGTTGTTCTTACGCAGATGAATAAAATGGGATATATCTCTGCGGCGGAGCTGGAACGGTATAAAAATGAACCGCTGAATGTGAAACGGCCTGACCCATCTGTCAAAACGGTGACACAAGTGGGTATCGCCCCTTATTTCAGAGATTATATCCGACAGTATATGATGGCCGAAAAACCAGACAGGAAAAACTATCCTGACTGGAAAAAGGTGCAGTACCATCTCGATTCCATAGCGTGGGAGGAAGACCCGCTCTACGGATGGTGCAATAAAAACTTGAAACGAAACGGACATCCATATAACCTGAATACGGATGGACTGCGTATCTTCACAACCATCGATTCTCGCATGCAGAGATACGCGGAAGAGGCTGTCAAAGAACACCTCTCGCAGACCTTGCAACCTATCTTTGACGCGCAGACCAGGGGCAATCCACGCGGACCGTTCTCCACCAGAATGTCTAAAGAAGACTATGAAAGGGTGATGAACAGGGCCATCAGACAAAGTCAGCGTTACCAAGTGCTGAAGGCGGCCGGGGCTACTGAAGAGCAAATCAGAGAGTCGTTCAATACGCCCGTGAAAATGACCGTGTTCTCCTATAAGGGTGATGTGGAGAAGGTGATGAGCCCGATGGACTCCATCAAATATTACAAGCAGTTCCTCAGAGCCGGACTCGTCAGCATCGACCCCAAAACAGGTGCGGTGAAAGCTTATGTCGGAGGACCTAATTACGAGTATTTCCAGTATGATATGGCGATGGTCGGACGACGACAAGTGGGCTCGACCATGAAACCATACCTCTATTCGCTGGCCATACAGAACGGATACAACCCATGTGATAAAATCCCTAACAGGATGAAAAAATATGGCAACTGGATGCCTAAAGGCGGTGGCGGACTCGGAAATGGTGCCATCGTGACGCTCAAACAGGGATTGGCACATTCCAGCAACTGGTGCTCGGCCCATCTCATCGAGAAGTTCACACCGCAGTCGCTGGTTGACTTGCTCCATAAATACGGTCTGAATAACCCCAACATCCAGCCTAATATGGCTCTGTGCCTCGGACCGTGCGAGGTGACCATCGGAGAGATGGTCAGCGGCTATTCGACCTTCGCGAATAAAGGTATTCGTTCGGCTCCTCTCATGGTGACGCGTATCGAGGACAGCGACGGACACGTGTTGGCCAATTTCCAACCGCGCCATAACGAGGTCATCAGCGAGGAGAGCTCTTACAAGATGCTGACCCTCTTGAAGGGTGTGGTCGATAGAGGTACAGGACGACGGGTCAGAGGCTTTGGCATCTCTGCTGAGATGGGTGGAAAGACGGGTACAACCAACTCCAACGCGGATGCGTGGTTCATGGGGGTCACGCCGGAACTCGTCAACGGCGTTTGGGTCGGAGGTGAAGACCGTGACATCCACTTTGTTTCCACGGGTATCGGTCAGGGCGCTGCGGCCGCTCTGCCTATCTGGGGACGTTTCATGCGCAAAGTCTATTCGGATGCCAGCTTGAATTACAGCCAAAGTGCCAAATTCGATGTCCCGAAAGGCTTTGACCCGTGTGATGAAGATATCATATCACCCCAAGATGACATCGGTGATGTATACGAATAACATTCCTACACCAAAGGGGGACGGTTTTTCTGTCCCCCTTTGTTTTTTTGGCCCTTCACGCTCTCTTTGGGTACTCACTATGGAAAGAATATATTAATAATGTGTATTCGAACAATGCCAATGCCGACAATTCTGTGCGCTCATCTATGCTTTACTTGTTGGGACAACTAAAAGTCTGTCTTCACTCCTTCACTCCCATGCAATGAAGAACAACCGAAACTTGATGTGTGTCAAGAAACTCGAAAACTTTCATCTTTTCTTGAAAAAATACCCATGAAAATTTGCGGGTATGGAAA
>CAMJFC010000005.1 GCA_946404865.1 uncultured Prevotellaceae bacterium | reverse complement strand
CGCATCAACATCGTTTCGACCACGAAAGACAAGAAATACGGACAGGCTCAGCATGAGGTGGCGCCCGGACTATATGTGTTGACGCACAGCAGCACCAGAGGCAAGAAAAAGATGCTTGACCGCATCAACGAGGCTCTGCAGATGGGCTGGGAGGTGGAGATTATTAAATGACTGAAATGTTGTTTATTCTATCCTATTCTTTACAATTCCTCTCTCTTGTCATTTTTTCTCGTAACTCTTTTGTAACTTTGCAGCCTTGAGGAGGAGTTTGGGAGTTTGGACATTACTGGGGGAGTGTGGACATTACTTGGTAGTAAGGGTTTAAGTCGTTGAATAGAATGGAAACGTTAAAGACAATCAGCAGCGCATTGGCGCGTCACGCATCGCTTTTTATCATCGCGGTGGCGGTCATCACATTTTTTGTTCCCGAACTCTTTCAATGGGTACACGGGAACACACAGACGGTGATACTTGGCCTGATTATGCTGACGATGGGACTGACACTGACCACGCAAGATTTTAAGATTGTATTGCAACGGCCTCTCGATATCTTCGTAGGAGCCGTGGCACAGTTCGTCATCATGCCGGGCGTGGCTTGGCTGTTGGTGCATGTATGGCATTTAGAACCGGCATTGGCTTTGGGCATCCTGTTGGTGGGCTGTTGTCCTGGCGGTGTGTCGAGCAATATCATGTCATATCTGTGCCATGGTGATGTAGCCTTCTCCGTAGGTATGACGTGCGCCTCTACGGTTCTCGCCCCGATGATGACACCGTTGCTGATGCAACTCACAGCAGGAGCCATCATCGAGATAGACACGGTGGGCATGTTCCTGAACATCCTGATTGTGACCATTCTGCCCATCAGCCTCGGTTGTGTGCTGAACTATTATTTCAGCAAACGTGAGAGTTTTAAGACGCTCCAAGCGCTGATGCCCGGCACGAGTGTCATCCTGCTGGCTTGTATTGTGGGAGGAGTCATCTCCACGGTTCACGACCCGTTGGTGGAACGCGGTTTCTTGCTGTTCATTTGGACGTTTGGCGTGGTGTTCTGCCACAACACTTTGGGCTATCTGTTAGGTTGGCTGTCGGGCAGATTGGCGGGTTTCAATACCGCGAAGAAGCGCACTATATCCATTGAGGTGGGCATGCAGAATGCGGGGTTAGCAACCGTCCTGGCCGGCACGTTCTTTGCCGCCCAACCCTTGTCAGTCCTCCCATGTGCCATCTCGTGCGCCTGGCACAGCATCAGCGGCACCATCGTGGCCGGCCTCTTCCGCTCGAGAGACAAAGAATGACGAAGGTATCATGGTGGGCTTTCTTCAGCGTATGTCAAACAATTTGACAAAACCCGTCATTTTGAGAATCTTGAGCACTTCTCCATCAACGTGAGTTAGCACCAGATTTCCACCCTTCGCTGCGCTCTCTTTCTTCAGTTGGAGCAACCCGCGAAGTCCCAGGCTGCAGATATAATCCAATTTTCCGCAATCAAGTTCTATAGACTTGTCGGCTCTATTCATCAAAGGTTTCAAATCCTCAATGAATTGTGATGCTACGGCAGTATCAATCCAGCCGGTGAGAATTCCATAAAAGGAACCGTTCAGTTCTTTGATTTCGATATTCATATTATAGTTAACAATGGATGTTCAATGATTGTTTTTTCGGAACCTGCATCATGAATTATTGCAGCGGGGTGAGAGGATAGACGATATTCACAATCAAGATATTGGCAGCGAGAATGATGAGGTTCATCAGCAAGCCGATACGCATAAAGTCGCTGAACCGATAACCGCCAGGACCATAGACCAGCATGTGAGTCGGTGAACCGATAGGTGTGGCAAAACTGGAACTGACACTGACCATCAGCGCGATGAGGAACGGATAGGGCTCATATCCCAGTTTCTCGGCCGCCTCGTACATAATGGGGAAAAACATGGCTCCAGCGGCCGTGTTGGAAATCAATTCGGTGATAAATGTTCCCACGAAACAGATGGCAGCCATGACAACGATGGGATTCGTTCCACAGACATCAAGGATGCCAAATGCCAACCGCTCAGCGATGCCCGTCTTCTGGATGGCGATGCCCAAGACGACAGACCCGGCAAACACCATCAGAATATCCCAATTGATGGCTTTCATGGCCTGGTCCACATTGCAACAGCGGAAAATCAACATGGCCATGGCAGCGAGGAAAGCACATTGCAGAAGAGGTATCACATTCAGGGCAGACAACACCACCATGGCAATCATGATGGTTGTTGAAACTATTGTCTTTTTTCCGATGTTGGGCACCTGAGCACTATCGAAGAACTGCAATTGCGACGAAAGCCGTTCGGTATGGATGTTGACATGTGGCGGGCACTCGAAAAGCAGCGTGTCGCCAGCCTGCAGCACAACCTGACGAGGAGACTCATCTATGCGTTTGCCACGTCGCGCCACAGCCACGAGAATCATGTTGTTGTCTCTTTCGAAGGTGGAATTGCCTATCGAGGTGTTAATCAGGCTGCTGCCAAAGGTGACATAAGCCGTACGCAACTGACGGTTTTTGTCCACCTCGTCGAGCGTAAATATGTGGTGGTCGGCATTCACGAAACCATGACTTTTCTTCAAATCGAGAATCTCGTCTATCTGTCCGGCAAACACCAGACGGTCGCCACCCATCAGAAATTCGTCGGTGGGCACTGGCGACACAATCTCACGGTCGTCATAGTGTTTGATTTCTATCAGCGTTCCGCCTCGCACCTCCGCCAGTCCGGCCTCTTCGACAGTCTCGCCTATATGTTGGTTGTCAGAGGGCACAAGGAGTTCGACAGTGTAGTCTGAGGTGGACTCAAACGCGGATTCAGGCGCCTTGCGGTCGGGCAAGAGTTTGCGCAACGCGATAATAGAGAGAACGCCGACGCACAGGCAGAACAGACCCGGAATGGTAGTGGCCAACACGTTCATAGGCGTGCCGGTACTATCGTTATAAAGACCGGAGATAATCAGGTTGGGCGGTGTTCCTATCAAGGTACAGACACCACCCATGCCAGAGGCATAACTCAGCGGTATCAGTAACTTAGAAGGCGAGATATTCAATTTCTTCGACCACATCTTGACGATGCCCACAAACAGAGCCACCACCGTGGTGTTGCTGAGGAATGAACTGAGGGCAGCCACAGGAAGCATCAGCCTGACCACAGCCTTGGAATAACTATTTGGCAATCCCAACAGATGCTTGACAATCCATTGTAGAACACCTGTATGGGTGAGTCCGGCAACGACCACAAAAAGCACCCCGATAATCACCACCGAGGTACTGCCGAATCCAGAGAAAGCCTCTTTGGCATCAAGGACACCAGTGACAAAGAGAATGGAAATAGCCCCCAAGAAGACGAGGTCAGCCCGCAGTTTAGTGAATAGCAGCACCGTAAACATGAGCAGCACGGTGACTATTGTAATCCAAGCATAAAGATTGAATCCTAAAAAGACAATTGATTCCATAGTATAGTGTATTCAGGTTATCACTTAATTTGTTTTGTCAGCGTCAACACATTATAGCCATCGCTTGTGCGCTGATAG
Source organism: uncultured Prevotellaceae bacterium (assembly GCA_946404865.1). Taxonomy (GTDB): domain Bacteria; phylum Bacteroidota; class Bacteroidia; order Bacteroidales; family Bacteroidaceae; genus Prevotella. The sequence continues at coordinate 86,868 of CAMJFC010000005.1, read as the reverse complement.
GCCATTGTGTCCATGATGCTCTTCACAAGAAAGATGCCAAGTCCTCCGATGGGACGGTTATCGAGTTCCGCATTCACATCGATGGCCTCATGCGCTGTAGGGTCGAAAGGAACACCGTGGTCTTTTATTGTCAGCGTGAGCAACCCGTTGACTATCAATGCCGTCAGTTCCACATGGCCACGGATTCCTTTGGGATATGCATAGTTGATGACATTCGCCACACACTCCTCAGCAGCGAGATTCAGCATCTTGACCTTTTCCTCATCCACATTGTACTCACGGCATACAGAGAAGAGGAATCCCCGCATACGGCTTACTTCCGTCATTTCATTCTTCATGATGATGCGGCGTGGGGCATGGGGGGAATGCTTCTGTGATGAACCGTGACGTATGAACATCAGGGTCAGGTCATCGCCCTGCTCCGTCCCGTCGGCAAACACCGTGACATGCTGTTTCAGATAGTCAACGACCTCTATCGCCGATGCATTTGTGTTTTTCCCCAGGTCATGCAAGATACGCTCCTCACCAAACAGTTTTCTGCTCCCGTCGTCGGCCATATACATGGCCTCTGTCAGTCCGTCAGTATATAAGAGCAGCGACGTATTCTCCGGGAAGGGAATCTGCTGTTCCTCGTAGTTGAAGTGGTCCTCTATGCCTAAGGGCAGATTGGTGTCAACATCCAGCAAGCGGAAACTGCCGTCAGCCGTTTGGATGGCGGGTGCATTATGTGCCGCGTTACAATAGGTCAGGTAATGGGTTTTGAGGTCGAGCACGCCGACAAACGCGGTGACGAAAATCATGGAGTCGTTGGTGGATGCAATCGCATGGTTCATCTCGCACATGATGTTGGCAGCGCTTTGGTAGTTGCCTGCCAAGTTGCGGAAGAGCGTGCGTGTCACAGCCATGTAAAGAGACGCCGGCACCCCTTTTCCTGCCACATCACCTATAATAAAGAAGAGTTCATCACCCTCAATGATGAAGTCGTAAAGGTCGCCGCCCACCTCTTTGGCAGGTGTCATGGAGGCGAAGAGGTCGAGGTCGTCGCGATCCGGGAAGATTGTGGGAATCATACCCATTTGGATATCGTGGGCAATGATGAGTTCGCTTTGAAGACGTTCCTTGCTGGCCGTTGTGGTTTTCAAATCATCGATATGCTGTTTCAACGAAGCCTGCATATACTCAAACGAGTTACGTAATTGAAGTAACTCGTCTTGCGACTGTATCTCTGGCAGCGACGCATCCAAATTGCCCTGGGCTATATTTACCGCCGATTCGGCAAACTTTTGCAACGGTTTGACCATCCGATAGATGGCAACGGTGCATGCAACAAACAACAAAGCCAGTCCCACGACAAACACCACCAAACCATATTTCACGATTTGATGGGTCAGCGGCAGCGACATACTATCGCCGGTGAAGTAAAAGAACAAAACCACGGCCACGATAAAGACGACCGCCGCAATGCTCATGATTCGGAAAGTGAGCCTTGCAGCAAACGACTTCTGATACACCAGGTCATACTTATATTCGAAATTCGGTTCTTCTACCAAGACGACAGCTTTTCCGCAGCACTTGAGTTAAACATTCTTTATAAGTTCTTGAGCAACAAGCAGTTGACAAGATATTTGCCATGTCAAATGATTTTCTCTTACCTTCGTGCTACAAAATAAGATAAGAAGAAAGCACCAATGACATGGCAAATATAGGCATAAAAATTGATTTGACCACACCTTTCGATGTTTTTTTACGTCCGACGGGATTATTTCGTTGCTGACGTCTTCCTGTCTCCACACAGGCTTGTATCACTCAATATCCAAAGACACCTTGGCCTCTTTGAGGTCGGCGGCACGGGCGGTGAGGGTGACGGGGCCCGACTTGTGGCGGTCGTGCTGAAGGACGACGAGACATTTGCCGAAGAAGGCTTTACGCCGGTCGGCCTTGAAACGCTCCATCGAGGTCTGACAACCGTTGTCCACGCCGGCAATCAGCGCCGCACCATCCACCTGAAAGACAATCTGGTTTTCGGCCAATGGACAGCGATTGCCATCCTTATCAACCACCTCGACCGTGACAAAAGCCATGCTACGGCCATCAGCGGCAAGCGACGTGCGGTCTGCTGTCAGGCGGATATGGTCGGGCGTACCCGCCGTGCGGATGGTTTGTTCGCCCACCTGACGACCGTCTTTGCGTGCCACCACCTTCACCTCGCCGGGTTCATACACCACGCGCCATGCGACATGGTATTCAGAGTTGAGAGATGAAGGATGAGAGGTGAGAGATTTGCTTCGTATTCCCTGGCTGCGACCGTTGATAAAGAGTTCCACCTCGTCGGCATGATTGTAATAACACCACATGTCGATGGTATCACCGGGGATGTGGTTCCAATGCGGGAAGAGATGGAGCACATCTTTATCTGTCCATTCACTCTGATACATGTAATACACATCTTTGGGGAATCCCGCCAAGTCGATGATGCCGAAATAACTGCTGCGGGCCGGGAAAGAATACGGTGTGGGTTCGCCGATATAATCGAAACCCGTCCAGATGAACTGGCCGCCCACGAAGTCATTGTGCTTCACCACATCCCATGTCTGTTCGTGCGTGCTACTCCACGAGGCGTGCATATTGTCGTAGGCACTACACATAAAAGAGGGGTGCGTATAGGGCAGCCACCACTCTTGGGGCGCTTTGAAAATGCTGTCGCTCGGCATCCAGTAATTATCGCGCGTCTGCAAGGCAGAGACACTCTCGCTGAAGATGAAAGGTTTGCCGGGGAAATTCTTCGGCACATCCTTCACCCACTGATGGTGGTAATTGAAGCCGATGATGTCGATGGCACCGCTTTTAAAGAGGTGGTTGTTGGGGTCGGGCTCGTTGCAACCAGCCGTGATGGGACGTGTGGTGTCGTAACGCTTCACGATCTCAGCCAGATGTTGCGTGAGGAGCGAGTTGACGCTCATCTCGCCATCTTTAGCGAGCGTCGAGGCATCGTGTCCGGCATTGAGAATGAGGTTGGCCTGTTCAAGCGTCAGCGTGTCAGCCTCAGCCGATGACCATTGTTCGAGCACCTCGTTGCCGATGCTCCACATCAGGATAGAGGGGTGGTTGCGGTCGCGCAAGACGAGGTCGGTGAGGTCGCGCTCGTGCCACTCGTCGAAGAACCGTGCGTAGTCGTTCTGTGTCTTCTTACGCCGCCACATGTCGAACGACTCGTCCATGACGATGAAGCCCATCGAGTCGCACATATTGAGCAGTTCGGGTGCGGGCGGATTATGCGAGCAGCGGATAGCATTCACACCCATCTCACGGAGGATGGCGAGTTGACGGTGCAACGCATCCTCATGGATGGCGGCACCCAGACAGCCGAGGTCGTGATGCTCGCAAACGCCGTTGATTTTCATCGACACGCCGTTGAGCGAGAATCCTTTCTGCGGGTCGAAACGGAAGGAGCGGAACCCTGTGGTGGTCGTCACCTCATCGATGACATCCTTGCCCTCGAGCACCTCCGTGCGAACCGTATATAACTTGGGGTCGCTGACCGACCATAAGCGGGGCCGTGCAACAGAGAGCGTCGTGGTTGAAACCTTTCCTTTGGCCATCGACAGCCGGGCCGATTTAGATGTCAGCGCCTTCCCGTTCGCATCCACCACGGTATTACGGATGGTGTAGGTGCCCATGGAACCCTGAGGCGCATCGAGCGTCACCTCAACACTGACTTTGCCATCGGCAGTGGTGACCACATGCGTGCCCCAGTGCGCCACGTGCACGGGATGGGTGCGGGTGAGCCACACATGCCGGTAGATGCCGCAACCGCTATACCAGCGCGAGTTGGGTTGGTCGCTATTGTCCACCCGCACGGCAATAACATTATCACCCTCATGGAGATAAGGCGTGATGTCATACTCGAAGGAACTGTAACCGTAAGGGCGGAAACCCACCTCCTGACCGTTGACATAGACGGTGGAATTCATATAGACACCGTCGAACTCAATGAAAGTAAGGGGTGAGGGATAAGAGGTGAGTGAAGTGATATTGATATGCTTGCGATACCACCCTATGCCGCCGGGGAGCGCTCCCCCACCCGCCCCCGAGGGGTTGCCGGCATGGAAGTCGCCCTCGATGGCCCAGTCGTGCGGTAAGTCGAGCAGCCGCCAGTGCGCGTCGCTGTAATCAGGGTTTGCAAACTGTGCCGTGTCGGCGAGAATGAAACGCCAGTCGAAGTCGATGTTCTGCCGGTCGCGGGCAGACGCCGACATGGCCACCAACGCAAATACTATAAATAACAGTTTTTTCATTTCTTTCCCCAAAAAAACATTGCTGGTGTTACACCGAATAGTCGGTTTGAATCAGAGTTTCACCACCACTTGTTTACCGCTATAGTTCACCATCTTGCCAACAGGCGCATTGAGGTCGAGCGCTTTGGCATCGGAAGGAGTGACATAAACCACATTGAAGCGGCGGTTTTTGAGCATGCCGTCGAACGACCCTTTGCGGGCGCCGATGGTCACGGTCTTCTTCACATCATCGTAAGTGATGTCGATGGTGGCATATTTGCCCTTCTCATAGTTGTAGTTGACACCCTCATCCTCGTAGAGTTGGAAGGAGGCGTTACGTCCGGCATAGACATAGAGGTTGATGAGTTCTGCAGGTTTCTCATCGCTCCACTCCATGGCCGGTCCGAGGGGCAGGATGGCACCTTCGGGCACGAACACCGGAATCTTCTCGTAGGGAGCGTCGGCCGTGATGGTCTGTCCGCCGTTGTAGTGACGACCCGTGTAGAAGTCATACCAACCACACTGTTTGGGCAGATACACCTCGCGGTTGTATTGCTGATAGTAGCCCACAGGACAAGCCATGAGCGAGGGTCCGAACATCCACTGGTCCTTGATGTCATAGATGCGGTTGTCGCCGTTGAAGTCCATCACGAGGGCACGCATGAGCGTATAGTCGTTGAAATGTGCCCATCCAGCCATCGAGTAGAGATACGGCATGAGATGGTAGCGCAGACGGTCGTACCATACGATGGTCTTATAGGCGGGATGCTGTTCGGGAGCGATGTTCCACACCTCGCGCAGCGGCCATTGACCGTGTGCGCGGTAGAGCGGAATGAAGCATCCGAACTGGTTCCAGCGGGTCTGCAATTCGCGCCACTCTTTCAAATCGGCATTCTCATAACCCGTCTTGTCGTAGAGTTGCTGTGCCGAGACGAAACGGTTTTCGACGCAGAATCCGCCTTGGTCCATTCCCCAGAAGGGCAGTCCGCTGATACAGTAGTTGAGTCCGGCGGTCATCTGCGCCCGCATATCCTCCCAGCGTGTGCCGATATCACCACTCCAAGTGGCGGTGGAATAACGCTGTTCGCCTGCGAAACCGCTACGGGTGAGCAGGAACACACGTTGCTGATTGGGTCTGACAGAACGCTGACCATTGTAGATGGCATCCGCATTGACGATGGAATAAGCATTGAAGTATTCGGTAGAAGAACCGAGGGCTGTAGGACCGGAGAGCGCCTTGCGATACCACATCGGGGTGCAGTCGCGCACGTTGGGTTCGGAGGCATCCATCCACCAAGCATCAATCCCATAATTATATTTGGTGAAGAGATTCTCGTCCATCTGCCGCCAGAACATCTTGCGTGCACCATCAGAGTAAGCATCATAGAACGAGCCCATATATCCGAGCCAGTCGTAGATAGAATCTTTCACCGCCTGATGGTAAATCCATCCTTTGGCATCCAGTTCCTTATAGTTCTTGACCGAGCAGTAGAATTTTGGCCAGACCGAAATCATGAAACGTCCGTGCATGGCATGCACGCTGTCGAGCATGGCCTGCGGATTGGGGAAGCGTGCCGCCTCGAAGGTGTGGTCACCCCATGAGTCGAGTTTCCAGTAGTTCCAGTCCTGTACGATATTATCCACGGGGATGTGGCGGCTGCGGAACTCCGCCAGCGTCTCTTCGATTTGTTGAGACGACGTGTAACGCTCGCGGCTCTGCCAAAAACCGAGCACCCATTTCGGATAGACGGGCGATTTGCCGGTCAAGGTACGATATCCGCTAATCACCTGGTCGAGGTTGTCGCCTGCAATGAAATAATAGTCCATATCGCGCGACATCTCACTCCAGATGCTCAGACGTCCTTGCTCCTTGTCGGTAGCCGGAGCAGCCACCCGCAGTCCACAGTACGACACATCGCCATCGGGTGCCCATTCGATGCGGAAGGGCGTGCGCTCACCTTTCTTCAACTGGCAGGTGAACTTATATGAATTGGGGTTCCATGCGGTGCGCCAACGCTCAGACACCACCTCTTTACCGCCGATGAACACTTTCATGTAACCGGCATAGTAGAGGATGAAATGATAGTTGTTGGTGACGGGAGCCTCGAGATAGCCCTCATAGACCACTTTTGACCCGTTGAGTTTGAATCCCTTCGGCAGATTCGCCACACCGAGATCCTTGCTGTTGCCCCATGCCAGTTCGGGCAGCGCGAACTCATAGTAGATGCTGTCTTCGGCACGCTCAATCTGATTGCCTTTGAGGTCGGTATAAGTACCTGTGAGCGACCCTTTGTTGCCGTTTTTGTCATAGAGGGTGAAGGCACGGTTCAGTTGCAGGTATTCGTTGGGATTGCCCCAGCGGCAATAACTATAAGAGTCCCAAAGGATGCCATAGTTTCGGTTGCTGACCACGAAAGGCACACTCACCTTAGTATTATATTGGAAGAGGTCTTCGTTCTTACCCTTCATGTTGAGTTCCTCGGCCTGATGCTGTCCCAGACCATAGAAAGCCTCATCGTCGGGACTGTCAAAAACAGCGTTCCAAGTCCATCCGTGGCGCTCTTTCTCTGTCAGCGTCCCCACGCCCACCTCACGGTCAGGCACGGTGAAGGGTTGGAAGGTCTTTCCCTGCTGTGCTTGTTCTTGCAGCAGTTGGCGTCCATTTTTATCTTCGAACGACACGCGTCCGGTAGCGGTATCAACAATGGCTTTCACGTTTTTCGTTTTCACCTCCACGGTGTTGCCGTTCTCTGACACGTGGAACGCCTTAAATGTGGCCTGGTCCACAATGATGAGACTCTCCTTTTGTGGCAGTTCACTCTCCGGTGTGGCCTGCACACGGATGATATTGTCGTTGATGACTTGCAGCCGGACCACGCGCGGACCGTTGCTGACCGGGTTTTTCACGGGTATGGTGACATACCCACCGCTGACATTGTAGTCGGCGGCGCTCACAGCCGTTGCGAAGAACAACAGACATGCTGAGACAAATGTTTTTAGGTTTTTCATTATGACGTTTGTAGTTGATTGATATTTCCTAATCGATTAACAGGTGCAAAGTTACGGAAAAAATAGTATAAAACGCCAATCGTATGTTTCAAAAATATGATTGGTATGTTAAATGTTTAAGAATCCGTGCCCTCTGCATCGGGTAGGGTTTCAGGAGACTCTTTATACTGTGAGGGGATGACGCCATACAACTCACGGAAATACTTGGAGAAATAACGGGGATTGTTGAAACCGACACGGTAAGCCACCTCGCTCACCCCGTATTTGCCCTCTCGCAGCAGCCTCGCGGCATGGCGCATACGGATGAGACGGATGAACTCAGACGGTGTGGAACCCGTGAGCGAGAGCATGCGTTTGTAGAAATTGACGCGCGACATGTTCATCGCCTCGCTCATCATCTCAACGGTCAGTTCGGTGTCGGCAAGATGCTGCTCCACGTAGGCCGTGGCCTTTTGCACGAACTGCTCGTCCACCGAGGTGATTTTCTCTTCGGTGATAGCAGGCACATACTTGACGGCAGGTTCCACCGGTATGGCTGGAGCGGGAGCGGATGACTGCGATTTCCACTTGAGCAGATTGTCAATGCGCAGGTAGAGCAGATCGATATTAAAAGGTTTGGTGATATAATCGTCGGCCCCTTGTTCCATGCCCTCAATCTTCTGTTCGTCGGTGAGTCGGGCCGTCAGCATGACGAAGGGAATCTGCGCCATCACCGGGTCGGCCTTCACACGGCGGCACAGTTCAATACCATCCATGCGCGGCATCATCACATCACTCAGCACCACATCGGGCAGATTCTGTCGGATAGCCTCCAATGCCTCCAAGCCATCGGAAGCCGTGGTAACCTGGTAACGGTCGGACAAGATTTCAACCATGAAGGAAAGGAAGTCTTCCGAGTCATCGACCACAAGGAGATGTGAGGGTTGGGAGTTGAGATTTGAGGATTCAGGAGTATTCTCCTGTTCCATGTCCCTTGTTTCTTGCCCATCGACATGTCCCTCAACATGCCCCACGCCCCTTGTTTCTTGCCCCTCGACATATCCCCCGACATGTCCCTTCGGCATTTCTTTCCCATCAGGAAGAGACTCACCGACAGGCAGGGTGACGGTGAACACCGTGCCGCCTCCCTCACGGTCGGCAACGGCGACGGAGCCCCCATGCAGTTCGGCAAAGACCTTCACCAAGTGGAGCCCCACCCCACTGCCGCCAGCCTGGGCGTGAGCACTGTCATGAATCTGGTAGAAGCGCTCAAATACCAGATGTTTGTCCGCATCGGAGATTCCTTGTCCCGAATCAGCCACACTGATTTCCACCAGTTCCGTACCAAGCGGACGCACCGCCACTGCGACTATGCCGCCAGCCGGCGTGAACTTATAGGCGTTGGAGAGCAGATTATACATGATTTTCCGTAATTTGTCGCCGTCGAAAGACATCGTGAGCGATTTCACTTGCGGTTCAAAGCTGAGTGTGATTTTCCGCTCCGCCAGCCATTTAAACGACTGGCATATATCTTCGATGAACGCCACGATATCCGCATTCGACAAATGCAAATGGGGCTGTTGGCGCTCCAACTTATTGAAGTCCAGAATCTGGTTGACCATGGCCAACAACCTTTGCGCATTGCGATACATGAGCGACAGCGCTGTTTTCCGCTCGGGATTATCCTCCTTGCGAATCATGTTGTCAAGGGGCGAGATGATGAGCGTGAGAGGGGTGCGCAACTCATGGCTCACATTGGTGAAGAAATCGACCTTCATCTCCTCTATCTCCTTGCTCTGCTGTGCTTCAGCCTCCATGCGTTCCATCTGGTGCCGAGCCTGCTGCCGACGGGTAACATACCGATAGGCGAGCCATGCCACGGCTAAAATAGCCAGAGCATAGAGGAGAAACGCCCATGGTGTAAGATAAAACGGCGGTGTGATGATGATGGTGAGGGTGTGCACCTCGTCGGCGATAGTGCCATCATGATAGACAAGCTTCACCTCAAGATGATAGGTGCCGGGCGACAGGTTGGTATAAGTGACCTGTGGCTGTCCCTCTGGGGTGAGCTGCCACCGCTCATCAGCAAAGCCTTTCAGCCGATAGAGGAAACGCGACTTCTCCGGCACGGTGGGATGGTTGGTAGCCAGAAGTATGGTGAACGCCTTGTCGGCATAACTCAAACGCAGTTGACGGCTCTCGTTAACGTCTTCATCGAACACCACACGCCCGTCGTACTCCTCGCCCGCTGTCAGTTGATGGTCGAAGAGAAGCACGCCGCTGAAGAGCACGCCCGCCTGCGGGGTTGTCTGTGCAAAAGCCCCTGCGGGCATGACGCTGATACCATCTTGTCCACCAATCACCACATCGCCTTTCGACGTGACAAGAAGGGCACGGTAATTGAACTGCCGGCTCTGCAGACCATCGAGTTCATCATAGTACGTCGTGAAGAGCTGCCATTTCCCGTTTGCATCCTTGCTCACTTTGACGTGTGCCACCGCATGGTCCCAGACCACCCACACGCTGCCGTCAGTACCCTCAGCCACACTACACGCCACACTGCCCATGTTGCCATGCAACTGCTCCACGGACTCTAACTGTCCCGTCTGCGGGTCGTACATGACAGCGCCCGAAGCCGTCGCCAACCACACCAGTTGGCGCGAATCGACAGTGATTTGGTTGACCATGGGCGAGAGCGACGGCAGACCGCGGTTGTCAGTCAGTTCATTGGTCAGCGTTCGTGTCACTGGGTCAAGCACAGAATAAAAGGAGCCATGCCCGACATAAACACTGCCGCGGCTGTCTAAATAGAGCGATGAGATAAAATCGCTGGGTAACTTCGAGTTTTGCTGGTTGAGTGTCGTGAACTGTGTGGTTTGCGGATTGAGGATTTGCACACCCGCTCCGAGTGTGCCGATGATGATATTCCCTTCAACCGTCTGCGCCAATGCCCAAACATTGTCATTGGCCAGACCGCCCTCCTGTGCCCTGAAGGCTTGAAACTGTCCGTCACGATAATGCGCCATTCCACCATTGTACGTGCCAAACCATAATGAACCGTCACGGGCAGCCAGGCTGCTCACCACGATGTCGGTTCCCAAATGCGTCTGCGCCTGCTGATAGAGCCGGCTCTCGCCTGTTGCGGGGTCAAAGCAGACAATACCTTTGTCGTTGGTACCACACCACCATCGGCCTGTCCCGTCTTCGCAGATGGTACAGACATCGCCGATGTCGTACGTACGGAAACGTGTCTGACTGTCGGTGCAGTAGGCCATTCCGTTTTTGTAAGTGCCCAGCCACAGCGAACCGTCGGATTCCATGCAGAGGCTGTTGACGGTATTATCGGGCAGTGAACTATCGTCTTTTTTATCGTTGAGCCACTGTGTCAGTTGCTTGGTATGGGGGTTGATGCGCAACAGTCCGTCGTGGTCGGTGGCCACCCATACAGAGCCGTCAGGAGCCGAGACCACATCCTTCACCCAGATATGAGTCTCGGCGATGGAAAAGCCACGGGATTGGAGGAAGGCCGCCACCGAACCATGCCACTGACGGGTGCGGCCGTCGCATACTAAGGTCAGATTATTAGCTCCAATCCAATATTGGTGATAAGCATCGATGAAGATGCTGTAGGCCTCATGGTGTTGTCCCGGGTCATGTTCAGGAATATAACGGTCGGTGCGGATCATGCGTTTCTGCTGCGCATCAACCTCCACTATCGTACCGTCGTTGTAGATGAGCACGGCACAGTTGCCGTCTGTAGCGATATCCGTCACATCGCCTTGGGGCAGCACGTTATTCCCCACGCCCCCTTCAGGAAAATGAAGCAAGGTGGCGCCGTCGGCCGAACGGTAGTAGCATCCCCTATCGTAAGAGGTAAGCCACATATTCTTCTGACCGTCAATGCAAAGACATTCGACCGCCCCGCTGATGCCCCGTTGTGAGAGCCATTGGGTGAGTTCACTGTCGAAACGCTCGGTACGGGTGTCAAAGCGGCACCATCCGCGCGAGGTGTGCAACCACAGGTTGCCCTCGGCATCCTCTTGAATGTCCGACACGCTGTTGTCCGGCAACGCATCAGGCGCATTGGTGTGATAGTAGTTTTTGAAGCGGAAACCGTCGAAGCGGTCGAGTCCTGACGCGGTGCCCAGCCACAGGAAACCACGCGAATCACGATAGACACAGTTGACCTGACTGCTCGACAAACCGTCGCGTACGCCCAAATGGCGGAACACCACCGACTGTGCCTCAGCCCGACAACCGAAAGCGGCCCAAAAACACGCCATCAGCGAAAAGAAAAGGTATCTCAGTTTCAAAGGTTGTTTCATATCTGCGTGCGAAGATAAGCAATTCCGATGAAACAAAAAAACTCTTCCCCCGAAAAAATGTCGGAGGAAGAGTATTTTAGAAATAAAGGGGTATGAAAAAATGGTGAAATAAGGATTAGTAGGGCCATTGGGCGGCAGCCACGCCTTCGGTGATGCCCTCCATGGCGAAGGAACAGAAGACGGAAGCCGCCGTACGGTTGATGACCGTCATGATACCTGTCTCACCATTCTGGTTGGCCACATTCACATCCCACACCATGGGTACTAAACCGCAATCCACAGCACGCTGGCAGACGGTCTTGTGGTACAGTTTGATACTGGCATCGTGCTTGTCTTGATTGGCACTGATTTTACGCCAGTTGGCACCATACTCACCGAGGATGACGGGATAGCCCTTGTCGGCGAATTTCGTCTTCATTTTTTGGAACTGGCTCAGCACATAGCTCTCTTCCATAGAGCTGGCATTGTGCGAGTCGCCATCGACATGGTTGCCCGTGCCCCAGAACCAAATGGGTTTGTTACCTTCCCACACGCCGGTGAACTGTGGCGGGTCGTAGTAGTGTACCTCCACCATGAGGTGTCCCTCGCCGGCAGGGTCAATGAGTTTCGTCACGTCAAACCAACTTTCGGTATTGTTGATGTTGGTCTGCGGTCCCTGCACCACGAGCGTACGCTTACTGTTATTGCCGCCGGTGGCACGCACAGCATCGATGAAGGCCTGTTCGTATTTCAGCAGCGCATTGGTCTTGCTCTGCGAATCACAGTTGGGTTCGTTGAGTCCGGCGAAGAGCAGATGCTCGTCGTAGTCGCGGAAGGTGGTAGCTATCTGAGTCCACAGTTTGCCCAGTTTCTCTGCATTGGCTGCGACCGAGGCGTCACTGATATTTTCAAAGGAACTTTCGAGCCATCCTCCGTCCCAGTGGTCATTGAGCACGACATAGAGACCATCGTTGATGCAGTAGTCCACCACCTCTTTCACCCGGTTCATCCAAGCCTGGTCGATGGTCATGTTGGCCTCGTCGGTGATATGTCCCATGACCCATGCGGTGGGGATACGCACCGATTTGAAACCTTGCGCCTTGACACAGTCGATGACGGCCTGTGAGGTTTTTGTGCTCTGCCAAGAGGTCTCGGTAGAGATGCCGCTGTTTTTGTAGAGGTCGGCGTTGTTGCCTCCCTCCATCGTATTGCCGAGGTTCCACCCCGGATACATCTGTTTGGCAATGTCGCGGGCCGTGGCCGTGATGCTGGAAGCCTGCGCAGCAGCTTGGGTGACAGTGACCACCGCCTTCTCGTTGTTGAGCGTGAAGGTGATGGTGGCTTTGCGCTCACTGGTCACGGGGTTGACAGCCGCCGTGAAGGTATGGTTGCCGTTGCTCTTGGCTGTCTCGGTGAGCCAGCTGGCATCGGTGCTCACGGTGTAGTTGCCATTCGAGGTCACTTTGATGTCGAAGGACCCGCCTTCGGCCGCCACATCGACAGACGTCTTATCCACGACCACGCGGTCGCCGGCTGTCTGCAAGACATTGACCACAACCGACTGTCCACCGGCATTGACGGTGATGTGCGCCGTACGGTCGGTCAGTTCGGTGGTCATGGCCTCGGCCTTCACCACCACCGGTGTCACCTTCAAGTGATCGGTCGTCGTGCCCAAGGTGATGCCACACCAACCCTGGTCGCTGGTAGCCGTGGGAGCAGCCACCGACTGCACGTAGAACGTCTGTTCGCCTCCCTCTTTGGGGAATATCATATTTTCTGTGGTCACCTTGAGATTGCTGATGACGAAGTTGTCTTTGACCTCATCATCATCGCCACAGGCGGCACACAATACGCTGCCGACCATCGACAAGGTCAAGAACAGCAAGAATTTTCTTATTTTCATAATCGTTTTTTTGGGAGTGAAGGAGTGGAGGAGTGAAGGAGTGAAGACGATACTGTATTATTGACATGAAGCACATCTTCACTCACTGACTCCTAAATGATTCTTTCGTGTTTAGAACTGAGGAACAGCGAAGAGGCTGTTGATGGTGAAGTTGAGTTCCATGGTGTTGGAGAAGCCCAGTTCTTTGATGACGCCATCGGCAGGTGTTCCGAAGGCACATCCCACCTGACTGGTATAGCCATACATGTTCCAGAGTTCAAGACGGTATTTTGTCCCCTCGTTGGTATCCACCACACCTGCGGCATTGAACTGCACCGACTTTCCGTCGAGTTTCAAACTGTTGAGTGTGCAGTGCATGGTGGGGAAGTAACCGAAGATGTCGGCAATCTCGATGAAGGTCATAATCGACCCTGCGGCATGGTCGGCGCTGCTGTAGAGGATATTGAAACTGCTTTGCGACACCTCGTACTTAGCCGTTTCGGGATTGAGCTTGACGGTGAACGACGTTGCTCCGTCGTTATAATCCCACGGTCCACCCCACGACGGGTTGATGGTGATGAGGTTGGGATAGTACGTGCCGTTGACTCCCTCTTTGACAATGGTATAAGTCATCTCGAAAGAGTTGGAGAATCCGAGCGCCGGCTCAGCCCCTGTATTGGTGAGGTTGCTGAAGGGCGAGGCGATGACAGCTCCGTTGGCCGAATTCTTTCCATAGACGTTAAACAACTCCACGCGATAGACGCCTTTGTTCTCAATATCACCATAGCAGAAGTTATTGGCGTTGAAAGGAACAGACTTGCCATCCACTTTGATTTCATCGATACGGACGAAAGCATCGGGGAACTTCTTGCACAGGTCAATCAGGTCGAGTGTGAAGACCATACCGTCCTTGACACTACCTTGATAGGTAAAGGAGTGCTGTCCGTTGAGTTCTTCAGGAGCCAGCTCATCCACGAGCACATCCCACACACCGCCCCAGTCAGAGCCGCAGGCATTGAGCTGCACCTTGATGGCAGCATCCTTGTCGGCCTTCGATTGGCTGTAGTAGTTGAGCGAGTACTGATAATCATCGTTATTGAGGATACCTATCTGCAATCCGTCTTCTGTGAGGCTGAGGATATTGAGCGTGCCGCTCTTCACGGCCACCCAGGTGTTGGCGCAGAGCACGTTGATGTCGATGGTGATGGTCTTGTTCTTCTCGTCGATGGTGAAGGTACCGTTCTCGTCAGTGACTACACCACTATCGTTGATGCGGTGGATGAAGACCGTGCCATCCTCCTTGAACTCCATATAACCATAGTCAACGCCATAGGTGTAGCCAATCCAACCGTTGCCAGTACCCATCTCCCAGTGGATGTCCTGGTAGGGGTTGGGCTCGTTGTTGGTCACGGTGCCCCAAGTGTCGGTCTTGCCCCACTGTGTGAACGGACCTTCCCAGACATGCTGCTTGCCATCCTGACCGTTGTCGAGATACCACTTGGTGTAGAGCAACGACTTGTCGAAAGGCACGTTGCGGGCCACAGTGACAGGTCTGACGGCCATGGCCTCATAGACGGCACGTGTGGAACGGTAGCCGGTGGCAGAGGTGAACTCATAATCGACAGCGAACTGGCTGTTGTTGACATTGACCGAACCGGTGAGGTAGTAGCCGTGCGTGCCCTCTTCGCTGACCCCTGAAGCCACGCGCTTGCCGGCAGCGGGGAGGAAGATGCTGTTACCGTTGGGACCTGTCACTTTGTATCCTTCCACTCCGTCTTGCGTGGTCCACTCGGTGGTGCAGAGACGGAAGAGTTCCTCGAAGAGGTCGGCCGAAGGCAATGTGGCGATACCGCCGGTGGCGATGTATGCCAGGTCGCCGGGCGTCTGATAGATATTCTCCGAAGCATAATCAGCCGGGTCGATACTGGGGTTGACACCTGTGAGGTCGCCGAAACCGAACTGTCCGCCGAAGTCGGTCTCACTCTTGGCACCGATGTTGCGCTTCGCCCATTTCACGGATAGGCCGAGGTCAACGAAGTCGTTGTCAGCGTTCCACTCGAAAGCACCCGTGGTGAACGATTTCACATCGCCGTAGATGACACTGGTGCCGAGGTCGAGGAAAGCAGCATAATAATAAGTGGTAGAGGGCAGCAGACCCGCTTTGGTGACATTGAAAGCATCGAGTTTGTCAGCCTCAAGACGCAGTCCGGCACGCACCGCCTCCTGGTCGGAGGTAGCAGCGATGACGATACCGGCCTTGGCCGTTTCAGGATATTTGGCCGCTGCGCCTGCCATGGTGGCCTGCGCGTAGTCGATGGCCGTGGCATCGCCGGTGGTGATGGTGGCATCGGTGGTCACGAGCGACTTCACCTCGCCCCTGTAGGTCATGCGTCCTTGAAGGGTGACGAACGCCTGATAGTAGATGGTCTGTCCGACAGACAGTCCCTGAATCGACGCAGAAAATTCCGCACCCGACGCAGCGCCGAGGGTCTCGGTAAGCGCCGTGGCAGAGTTGCCGTAATAGAACCCCGTGGCATAGGATGCCGTGCTCACGTTGTCGAGTCCGGCCACGGTGCCGTGGAAGGTGGCCGTGGTGGCAGTGACGTCGGACGAGCCGGTGACGACAGCCCCGTCGGTGAGCAGGGGTGTGGTGTTGGCGTAGTAATCGTCTTCATCGCTGCACGAGGTCATCGAGGCAGCGCCCATGACCAATGCCATGATTCCGAAAAATATTTTGTTCAGTTTCATAATCTGTTTGATTTGAGGTTATTCAATCGTAATACTTTCGATGGTGCAAGCGTTCTTGTAAGAGCCTTCAGAGTCGGGGTCAACAGAGGCATAACCCACATACTGCATGGTCATGGTGAGCGCAGAGGTAGCATCGTCCCATTTTACGGTCGAGCCGGTGTCGTTGGTCCATGAGATGGTATAGGTGCCATTGCCGTTGACCGTGATGGCACGTGCATAGTCAAAGCACTCCGTCTCCCATCCCTGCTCACTGCCGCGGTTGCAGCAGAGCACCATTTTGGCGGGTTGCGTGAAGGTGAATCCATGAAGAGTGAGTGTCACCTTGACCGTCTGGTTCTTCTTGAGTTTGAGGTCGGCCGGGTCGATGGCATCGCCACCGCCACCCCACGGGTTGTAAATCTGGCAACGGAAATACTTGTCGGATTCGATGTAGTTATTCACATTATCGGGGTTGAACTTCACGTTGATGGGACCAGACTGTCCGCCGCCCACAGGCTTGTACGTGAGGTTGACCACGAGATAGGTGTTGTAAGCGCCCGAAGCGTCTTTCTTGTCAGGAATACCGATGATGAGTTCCGAACCCGGGTCGCACTTAAACACCTGCCACTCCTCTCCTTTCAATTCGATGACACGGTTGTCGCCCGTGACGGTGAAGAAGGACACCTCCTGGTCGAAGACGAGTTTCGACCCATCGATGGTCATGGTGCCACTCTGTTCGCCCATTTCGTAGGTGTACGTGCCGTCCGACTTCTTGTTGATGGTGAATTCCACATCGGCCACCTCTTCGCCCCATTTCGGAGCCCAATCGCTGCCGTACTCTCCTTTGACGATGCCTTCCCACTCACTGGTGCCGCCGTTCCACCACATCCAGTCGTATGCCGCCTCGTCGCTGACGAGGAACGTCATGGCCGAGCCAGTGTAATTGACACCGTTGATGTCGGTGGTGAAGAGCCCCTCTTCGAGGTTGCTTATCTCAGGCAGAACAGGTGCCGACGGTTCGATATATCCGGGTTCGTCGGAGGGTATTTCAACTGTACCGTTTTTCACATCCTCGGCGATGAAGTTCCAGATAATCCACCAGGGTTCCACAGTACGCTTAGTTGCCAGTTGCAACATATAAGGTGTGAGTTCGGTGATGATGACATCGGTGGTATAGCTGTCGCAAGCACCGTCGAAACCGACATTATGCATGCTGTACGTATCGGTGAACGAGATGACGGGATAGTTCTTGTCGCTCAGGTTGAGGTTGAATTTACCCGTATGGGCATCTCCGTCTTCGGCACGATACTCCGTGATGGAACATCCGTTGACATCGTCGAGCGAGAAGATCATATACGAATCCATATAGGGACTGTCGGCGGGGATGAGCCAGTTCTCAAAGCCCGGATCCCAGTTGGGCACCATGTGGTTGATGCCGAGTTTGGTGTCGCCCGAGCCGTCGTTGAGCACATCATCGGGGTTACAGTACATCACCGGACCTGTACATTGTCCTACGCCATAGGCTTTGTCGCAAGGCACCCATTTCTTACTGTGTCCCACACCTCCGGTGAGGTATTCATAGAGCGGGTCTTCGAGCAGTGCCATGTTGTTGGTCGAGATGGTGAACTGATAGGGTTCGCCATACACGACGCCCCCTCGTGTGTCCACACCGAATTGCACCTGGTAAGTGCCCGCGAAGGGCAGTTGCAGTTTCACCTCATGTCCCTGGCTGCGCCCGTTGGGCTGTGTCCAGTAGCATGAATAGCTCTTGTCGAGCAGACTTTTGAGCGTGACGGTGTTTTCCGCATCCACATCAACGGTAAAGGCGATGCCCTCAACGAGGTCCTGCGGGTCGAGGTTACGGTCCATCAAGCTATAGTCATCGGGCGAGCAAGCTGCGAAGAGCAGCGCTGCTACCGCTGACAAATATATTGATTTTTTCATGTCGTTATTTGTTTTATTGATTATCATCGTGACTATAGTGGCTATAGTATCTATTGACTATTACCATCCGGCATTCTGTTTGAGTACGCCGTTTGAGAGCTGAATCTGCGTGAGAGGAATCTGCTGGAAGCCACGCTTCGAGACGATGTTATCGGCCTTGAAGGTGACCGTCGCTTCATTGCCGCCATTGAGCACTTTCTCGCCCGATGCTACGATGGCACGGGCAGCCACGTCAACACCCTGACGGAGGAGGTCCCAATAGCGGATGCCCTCGAAGGCGAACTCCAACCGGCGCTCTTCCATGATGTTATCTTTGGTCACGGCTACGCTGTTGTTGGGCGTGTTGATGCTGCCATCCGCATTCTCGGTGGCATAGGCGCGGTTGTGCACTTGGTTGAGGTATGCCTGTGCGTTGCTGCTGCCCAGTTCGGCTGCCATGAGGAGCACGTCGGCATAGCGCATGATGGTATAACCGATAGGCTGCGAGATTTGGAAGTCGCCAGCCATCAGACCGTCGTAATAATGGGTGAGCGACCATGAGCCGGAACTTTCGCTCTGATGATAACCTGAACGGGCCGTATATTTCTTATTGAAATAGCCGGTATATTCGCGTTGATCGTTGATGGCGCTCTGATATTCAGTGGTCGAGGCGATGCCCTCGCCTTCGAGGTCGATGACAGAGGCCGTCAGACGCTGGTCACCAGCGGGGAACGACTCGACGAAGTTCTTCGGCACCGTGGCACCGCCCCACCCTTGTCCGTAGGGAGCCTTGAAGGTGCCGCCACGGATGGAGAACATCTGGATGGCATTGTTGCCGCCCGCATTGCCGTTGTAGTCGGAGGTGTAGTTGAACTTCATGGTCAAGATATTCTCAACGTTATCCTCGCCAGCGTATGTGCTGACCTCGCGCCATCCCGTCTGGTCGCTGCCTTCCCATGTGGTGCTGGCGCAATACCAGAGATTTTTGTAGAGAGGTACAAGCGCATATTCGCCGCTGTTGATGATGTCTTCGAGTCCTTGCAGCACCTCGGCCTTGGTCACACCAGCCGGTTCTTTTCCATAGACACCGGTATAGAAGAGATATGCGCGGGCCATCATGGCCTTAGCGGCATAGCAGGTGATGCGTCCGTCGTTGGTTGACGATGAGGCTTTCGGATAAGCATCGGCAGGGATATTCTCTGCCGCATATTTCAAGTCATCGAAGATCAGCGCATAGACATCATCGGGGTTGGCTTGTGGCACATTCTCCGTTGAGGGTTCGGTGAGCAGGGGCACATTCTCAAACACGCGCACCATGTCAAAATAGAGGATACCGCGAATGGCGCGGGCTTCGCCGATGAGTTGTCCGTGCGAGGCTTCACTGTTCCATGCAATCTCATTCTCTTTGACAATCAGTTGGTTCACGCGGTAGATAGCCGCATAATAACTCTCCCAAAGGGTATTGTGGAGGTTTTGCTGCGAGTTGTCCTCGCCGATGTCGAAGCGGTCAACAACGGCGGAGTTGCGTGCGTCGTTATTTCCCGTACCGCCGAAGCACTCGTCGGAACAGAGTTCGGAGAGGTAGTGGAAAGCAAATGTCGGTCCGTTGGACACGGTGCGCTGCCATCCGTCGTAGCAGCCGATCAGTGCGCGTGAGGCGGCCGACTCGCTGGTATAGAAGTTGCCGGTAGTGCCTTCGGTCTTCGACTGCACATCGAGGAAATCCTCTCCACAAGATGTCAGTCCTAAGGTCAGCAGGCTGAGTGCAGCTATGGATAATATTGTTGTTTTCATATTCCTGTTTTTTTAGAATTTAAGATTCACACCGAAGAGGAAGGTGCGGGGACGCGGATAGTAACCGTAGTCGATGCCCGACACCCAGCCGGAGTTACCATAACCGATTTCCGGGTCCATGCCATCGTACTTGGTGAATGTGAAGGCATTCTGCACTTGTGCATAAACGCGGCACTGAGAGATGTATTTGCAGTTGATCAGCTTGGCGAAATCGTAGCCCAGCGTGATGTTGCTGATGCGGAGGAAGTCGCCATCCTGTATGAACAGGTCGGAGAACTGATAGTTGACATTGGTGTTGGTGACGCGCGGGATGGTGTTGGATGTGCCTTCGCCGGTCCAGCGGTCCAATATTTTCGTGGTGTAGTTGGCAGTGGTGGTACCCACATTGCGGTAGCTCTGCACGATCTGGTTGCCAGCGGAACCATTGGCAGTGACAGAGAAGTCGAGTCCGCGCCAATCGAAACCGAGCGTGAAACCGTAAGTGAAGTCAGGCATACCGTTGCCGAGGTTCACCTTGTCATGTTCATCGATCACGCCATCGTGGTTGACATCGTAGTATTTCACATCGCCGGGTTGCACGTTGGATTGGAGCACGCCGTTGCCCGCTGCAATCCAGTCATTGATTTCCTGTTCGTTTTGGAAGATGCCGGCCGTCTTGTAGCCCCAGAAATAACCGATGGGCTCGCCGTTGGAGGCGCGGTAGAACTCACCTGAGTTGTCGTAGAGCACCGAGCCGGTCTCACCGTGAATGATGCCGTCCTCATTGGGTATGTTACCTACCTTATTTTTATTATAGGCGCCGTTGACATTGACAAAATAATGGAAGTCCTGTCCGATGCGGTCGTTCCAAGAGAGTCCGAGTTCCACACCGGTGTTGACCACGTCGCCGCCATTGATATAGGGTGCGCCGGTTCCGACGGTAGCGAGCACGGGCGGTTGCACGAGCCAGTCTTTGGTCGATTTACGATACCAGTCGAAGTTGACGTTCAACCGCTGGTTGAAGAACCGGGCATCGAAACCGAAGTCGAGTTGCTCAGACGTTTCCCATGTGATTTCGTCGTTACCGATGCGTGTGGGCACTGCGCCCCACATGTCAGCGTCTGAACCGAGAGTGCTGCCGAAGTTGTAATAATAGTTGTTAAAGCTCATGGGAGCCAGATACATATAGTTGCCGATGTTCTGGTTACCGACCTGTCCCCATGAAGCACGGATTTTGAAGTAGTCCATCACCTTGAGCACGGGTTCCATGAAGGGTTCGTTAGACACCACCCAACCTGCTGAGATAGAGGGGAAGGTACCGAAACGATGTCCTTTCGCGAAGCGCGAGCTGCCGTCGTGACGCAGGGTGGCAGTGGCCATATAGGTCTCTTTCCAGTTCCAGCTGACACGTCCGAAATAACTGACCATGCGCTCCTCGTCCCATGGATTGCCGCTCACGGAGAGTCCTTTCTCCTGACTGGTAGCGGTGCCGTTGCTGAGCCATGCGTACTGCCAGGTGTCGAAACCATCGCGGAGGAATCCGTTAGAGCCGTACATACTCTGTCCTTCGGTGCGGTAAATCTCATAACCGATCATGCCGTCGAGCGTATGTTCGCCGAACGTTTTCTTATAGGATAAGGTATTGGTCCAAGTGATGCCCCATCCTTCGCCGGAACTCTGCGAGGCACTGGTGCGTGTGTCTTGATAGCTGTAGATGCTGAAGTGGTAGAGCGGTCCATAGCCACGGTAGTTGTTGGAGTTGTAGTTCACACCGAGTGTGGTACGGAATTTCAGGTCTTTGATGAATTCCATCTCAGCATAGAGGTTGGCCGCAAGGGTGAAGTTCTTGCTGAGGTTGTTGTTGGTGGTCATCATCACACCGTAGGGGTTGCCGTCGGCGTTGTACCAGTCGCTGTCGGAAGTGTCATTGTAGGGACTTCCGTACTTGCCATTGTCGCTATAGACGGGAGCCAAGGGCGACGTGCCGAAGGCAGCACGGAGCGAGTTGTTGTATGCGTTGCCCACACCCAGACCGTTCTTCTTGGTATAGATGAGCGACACTTGCTCGCCCACTTTGAGGAATTTGTCAATCACCTGGTAGTCGGAGTTGACGCGGAAGTTGTAGCGTGAATAGTTCGACACGTCCTTGCCGCCGACGATACCTTCCTGCGTCATGTAACCCAGCGAGAGGGCGTAGTTGCCTTTCTGGTTGCCACCGCTGATGCTGAGGTTGGCGCTATAGGTCTCCGCATTGTCTTTGAACATCTGGTCAATCCAGTCGGTATCGATGACACCGAGTTGATTGCCGTCGGCATCATATCGCCAGATGCTCTTGATGTTGTTCCAATTATAGAGGGCATTGCCTGAGTTGACGTTCTGCTCGTCCATGATGGTCATGTACTCCTGCGCGTTGAGCATATTGATTTTGCGCACGGCATTCTGTATGCCATAGTAAGCATCGAAAGCGATGACGGAGCGTCCCTCCTTACCGCTCTTGGTGGTGACAAGCACCACACCGTTGGCCGACTGCGAACCATAGATGGCAGCCGAGGCGGCATCTTTGAGCACATCGATGGACTCGATGTCGGCAGGGTTGACGGTCGAGATATCGCCGCGCACACCATCAATAATGTACAGCGGGCCACTCGAACCTGTTGTACCGAGACCACGGATGTTGACTTTCATCCCCTCGCCAGGTTGTCCCGACTGCGAGATGATGGTCATACCCGGTGTCTGACCTTGCAGGGCTTGCAAGGGATTGGAGGTGTTCAGTTTCGCCACATCGTCGCCCTTCACCTGCAGGGTGGCGCCGGTGACGAGTTTTTTCTTCTGTACGCCGTAACCGATGACGACGACATCTTCGAGCGAGTTGGCTTCTTCTTCGAGCACGATGTCAAGGTGCGAGCCTGTGACCTTGACGTTTTTGGTGACAAATCCGATGTAGGAGACGACCAGCGTCTGTCCCTCCTCGGCATTGATGGAGAAGTTACCATCAAGGTCAGTAACCGTGCCTGCCTGAGAGCCTTGCACTTGAATGGACGCTCCGATGAGCGGTTCTCCATCGACAGCCGATGTGACCGTACCGGTGACCACCTTAGCGCTCAGTTCACCCGCTTGCAACACATTCATTGCCGGGAACAGCAGCAGAGCCACCAAGGCAATTTTGCAGAGAACATGGTTCTTGCAATAGTTTTCAAACGTTTTTAGCATAATGAAACGATAGGTTTTTAAATATTAAGTGAAAATAGTTGTAGCAGTTGATGATTTCCGGTTGCAAAAGTACGACAAAAACACGAAAAAAGGCACCCCTTACGGAGTGCCAAAATGTTTCTTTGATATGTATGATTTGTTATCTGACGGCCGTTTTATCGCTGCTTTCACGTATTTTCAGGATCATCGGCACCACTTCGTGATAGATTTTGGTGTCGCCCTTGATATTACGCATGAGCAACTGACAGGCTTTCACGCCCTGCTCGTATGCTTGGTCCATGATGGCGGTGACTTTGGGCGAAACGAACTCAGCCGCATCGCCGTCTGTGAATCCGATGATGGCCACATCCTGCGGAATACGCAGGTTCAATGTCTTGATGGCATCGAAAACGGCATAGGTGATGATGTCATTGAAAGCGAGGATGGCATCGGGGCGCCGGTCGGACTGTAGGAGTCGGAGTGTGGCCTCGCGAGCCTCATCGAAGTCAATCTTTCCGCAGACCACGAGTTCCCGTTCGATGGGTATGCGGCTTTCGCGCAAGGCTTCGAGGTAGCCGTGCTTGCGCCGTCGCACCATGTCGAGGTGGTTGGGACCGCCGACGAAGGCAATACGCCGGCTGCCCGTGTCAATCAGGTGCTGTGTAGCTTCTTGTGCCGCCACATCACCGTTGGCCACCACGTGCGAAAAGAGTTCAGGCAGACAAGTACGTGCGAAGAAGACAAGGGGGATGCCCATGTCATGGATTTCGCGGAAATGCGCATAATCGGTGGAGTCTTGCGCCAAACAAGCGATAATCCCCTCTACGTGAAGAGAGATGAAACTATCGATGGCCTGTTCTTCGCGGCAGTGGTCTTCATGGCTGTTGGCAGAGAAGACGGAATAACCCTGACTGCGTGCATAGTCCTCGATGCCATCGAGCACAGCCGCATAATAATGGGTGACCAAATTGGGCAGCACCACTCCAATCACCTTCGGAGCCTCTTTGCGCAGACTTTGTGCAAAAGGGTTGGGTCTGTAATTCTTTTTTTTGGCCAGTGCTTTCACTTTTTCGCGCAACTCTTCTCCCACTTCGTGGCTATTGCGCAGCGCACGTGATACCGTAGCGATAGACACACCCAATTCTTCAGCCAAATCTTTTAAAGAAGTGCGTCTCTTTTTCATGAGTAATGATATAGTAATGATTATTTGATGCAAAATTAGGCAAAAATATGTTTATTCGCAAACGTTTACGTATTTTTTCGGCCGAAAAATGCATTTTTTTGTGCAAGAGTAATATTTTTGCAGTATTTTTGCAACGGTAATAAGAATGAGTAATGAATAGTTGATAATAAGTTAGTTAGAAATTTTATTCCGAAGTTGTTGTGAAACAGCTTCGGTTTTTTGTGTTATTAGGTTATTTGGGTACAGGGAAAGGAGGTTAGATTACTTTATTTATGAACCATAAATGCATAGTTACTAAGGAAGGATTATAAGGCGAGGCGGAAGCCGAGCATACTACTACGGCGACCAGACGCATACAAACTGCGATGTTTTACCTGACAAGAACTATCCCAAGAGTTCCAACTACCACCCCGATACACACGATAATGTGTCTCAGTGTTATTGCAAGGGTCCATAGATGGAGACTTGCTGTAGTATTTTTCATCGTAATAGTCTTGACACCATTCATACACGTTGCCACTCATATCATAAAGGCCCAACTCATTGGGAAGTTTTTGCCCAACAAGCTGTGTTCTTCCTGCTGAGAATAATTGCCCCACCCAACTTTTTGACGTGTTGCTATTGCCATCATACCATGCCACGGCATCGATATCATTACTACCCGCATATTTCGTATGGTTGCTTTTGTTACCGCCACGGGCAGCAAACTCCCATTCCGCCTCGGTAGGCAAACGGAATACATGCCCAGCAGACCGCTGACTCTCCGTCAACTGGTTCAACTGATTGATAAATCCTTGACAATCGTTCCAACTCACTTGTTCCACAGGCAAGTCATCACCAATGAAATGAGAAGGGTTATTACCCATCACCGCTCGCCAAAGCGCCTGTGTCACCTGCGTTTCGCCAATACCGTAGCCGCTGAGTGTCACTTGGTGGGCTGGTTTCTCTTTAGCATACGTTTCACTACCCTGCTCAGGTGTCGCACCCATCATAAAGGTGCCACCCTCAACAGCAATCATTTTAAAAGAGACACCATTGACGGAAAACATCTGGTCTTGAAGCGGACTAACGGGTTGAGGACGCGCTGGAGCCTGTGTCACGGTTTGGATACGTGTCTCATCACTGTCCAACTCCACCGAAATCACTTCAGCTGAAGGGTTCTGATGGGCTAACAAAGCCCTGGCTTCGTCAATCGTTTGCGGTCGTTTGCGCGGCGAGGGATTCATCATCCGCGAGATGGCCTTCTGCATCTGCAGACTCACACCTGACGGGTAGGCGAACATACGGCTGTCTTCATCGGTATCATCTGGTTCCACCTCGGGAGGATTTTGTGTCGTCAGCAGGTGATAGAAGGTGGCTCCCACAGCATAGATATCTGTCCACGGACCGATACTCTTGATTTTTTGCGCCTCCTGTTCAACGGGGGCATAACCTGGCGTGTAGGCCATGCCCGAGGCAGAGAGCGAGGTACGCTCCAAGGCGCTCATCTGCTTCGACGCGCCGAAATCGATAAGGGTGCAGTGGCCTTTCGCGTCAATCATGATATTGCCGGGTTTCACATCTAAGTGGTAAAAGCCCGCGGCATGCACGGCACTCAAAGCGTCGAACAGTTGGGCAGCCACATCCCGTACCTCTTGTTCGCTGAGCGGGCCGCGTTTGACTCTTGCGGAGAGCGACTCGCCCTCAATGAAATCCATCACATAGTAAGATGTAGCGTTGGCATCGAACAGGTCGCTCACATGCACGATGTGGTCATGACGAATATCGAAGATGCGCTTGGCCTCACGGCGAAACTTGTCAAGTTGCGCCGTGAATCCCGCCTGATTGTCGGAATTGCTCACAACCACCGTACTACGGTCAGGTGCTCGGTGGTTGGTACCGCGCATGAAGAACTCCTTCACAGCCACACGGCTGTCGAAACGGGTGTCGGTGGCCACGTATGTGTTGCCGAAACCGCCCGAGGCAAGGTAACGCTCAATGCGATATCGGCGGTCGAGCACTGTGCCGACAGGCAACATTTGTGACGGATTGAGATTGGACATGATTGTATCTATATATTATGGTATCAATATATATTATTATGGTATCAGTAGTAGGTTTACCGCTTTTCCGAATGCAAAGATAAAAGAAAAAACATAAGGATTCAAGAAAACGATGAAAAAATTGACTGTTCGATATTTTTTCACTAACTAACGGCCAGAAAAACGAAAACGACGATATGATGTCCCGTCACCCTCGTGGGCATGGCGGAAAATTACACAATAATCAGGCGAATCTTGCGTTATCAATCAGTCATGACATTTCTACATCGATTCACTATCATACTGACCATCGCCGCGGCTTTGGGTCTGCTGACGGGCTGCGGCGTGGACCGTAACATCAAGCGGGGTGAGAAGCACCTCGCCTTAGGCGAATATTTCGAAGCCTCGAACGAATTTAAACAGGCCTATTCGAAGACCCCCGCCAAGGAACGCGCCAAACGCGGACAAGTGGCGGGCAGACTGGCCTACTGCTACGACAAAATCAACTCGACACAGAAAGCCATCGCCGCCTACCGCAATGTGATACGCTACAAACAGGACAGCATAGAAACACACTATGCATTAGGACGGCAACTGCTGAAAAACGGCAATTATAAAGAGGCGGCAGCAGAATTTCAACTGGTGCTCGACTCCCTGCCCGACCACCAACGGGCACGCGACGGACTGCAGTCGGCCAAGAACGCTCCTGGATGGAAAGAGCAAGGGTCGCGCTATACGGTGAAAAAGATTGAACTTTTCAACTCACGCCGTTCGGAATACTCACCTATGCTGTATGGCGACCAATACGACCAACTTTATTTCACCTCAACACGTAATGAGGCACAGGGCGATGAACTGAGTGCCATCACGGGCACCAAACCCGGCGACATTTTCTTCTCGCAGAAAGACGACAAAGGGAAATGGAGCAAACCCGAAGCCATTGAGTCGGGACTGAACTCTGAATATGACGAGGGAGCCTGCTGTTTCTCGGTCGATGGACGCGAGATGTATCTCACACAGTGTTCGAGCGACCCCTCCTACCCCCGCTATGCGAAGATTATGACGGCCAATCGCAGTGATGCCGCCTGGGGCAAGCCCAAGGTGCTGGAGATTTCGCGCGACACCCTCTCGTCGTATGCACACCCCGCCATCACCCCCGATGGCAACTGGCTCTATTTCGTGAGTGACATGCCGGGCGGACTCGGCGGTCTCGACATCTGGCGCGTGCGCATCACAGGCGGCGGTCTGGGCGGCGTGGAGAATGTGGGACGTCCCATCAACACCGAGGGCGACGAGATGTTTCCCACCTTCCGACCCAACGGCGACCTCTATTTCTCGTCAGACGGTCATCAGGGCATGGGCGGTCTCGACATCTTCATCGCCACCGTGGGCAGCGACCGTCGCTGGCACATCGAGCACCCGGGCTATCCCCTCAACTCCGCCGGCGATGACTTCGGCATGACCTTCGAGGGTCCGCACAACCGCGGCTACTTCTCGTCGAACCGTGGCGACGGACGCGGCTGGGACCATATCTACAGTTTTGAGAAACCCGAAATCATCCAGACGGCCAAAGGATGGGTGTATGAGCAAGACGGTTATGAACTGCCTGCCGCACAAGTATATATGGTGGGTAACGACGGTACCAACCAGAAGTTGCCCGTGAAGAGCGACGGGTCGTTTGAACAGGTGCTCACACCGGGCGTGGATTACATCTTCATGGCCACCTGCAAAGGTTATCTGAACCACAAAGAGGAACTGCACATCGTGCAGACCGACGAATCGAAAGAGCATGTGATGCAATTCCCCCTGCCCTCCATATCGGTGCCGGTGATGATAGACAATATCTTCTACGATTTTGACAAAGCGACACTGCGGCCCGAGTCAACCACGGCCCTCGACGAACTGGTGCAGTTGCTCAACGAGAACCCCAATGTGACCATCGAACTGAGCGCACACTGCGACTACAAGGGGTCTGACGCGTACAACAAACGCCTGGCACAACGACGGGCGGAGAGTGTGGTGGCATACCTGATTGAGCATGGTATCGCCTCGGAGCGTCTCACGCCTGTGGGCTACGGCAAGGAGAAACCCAAGGTGGTACGCAAGAAACTGGCCGAACGGTTCACATGGCTGAAAGAGGGTGACGTGCTGACAGAGGACTACATCAAACAACTGAGTGAGGAAAAACAAGAAATCTGCAACCAGTTGAACCGACGTACGGAGTTCATCGTATTACGCACCACCTACGGTATGTTCGACAAAGACGGCAATATGACGAGTCCGCCGCCCAAGCCCAAAAAGCACTTGGAGCCCGATGATGACGAGGGATGGGAGATTGAGTTTTAAGAAGACCCACATGACCCACCCCTGGCCCCTCCCTTGTAGGGAGGGGAATAGATAGTTTCGGGGCAGAAGGACACAGGTCTTGTCGTAGCGACAATTTTACGGGCAGAGGCCTCTACAGCCCGTAAACGCTCAACATTCAACATTCAAAACTCAACATTCAACATTGATCATTCATGCTTCTTCCTGAAGAGTTTACGACATACACACGGCAACTGATGGGTGATGAACGCTATGAGCGGTTCATCGCAGCCATGGGCGAGACACCGCCTGTGAGCATCCGCCTCAACCCACTCAAGACAGAGGGATATGGGGTGGCTGCAGAATGGGACGACGGTATGGTGCCTTGGTGCCCTGAAGGTCATTACCTAAAAAGCCGACCCGACTTCACGTTCGACCCTCTGTTGCATGCCGGTGCATATTATGTGCAGGAAGCCTCGTCGATGTTCATCAGCCATGTGCTTCGAACATTGATAGACGAGCCTGTGACGATGCTCGATCTCTGCGCGGCCCCGGGAGGCAAATCGACGGCTGCCCGCGCTGTGCTACCGCAAGGGAGTATGCTCTGCAGCAACGAGCCCATCCGCTCACGTGCCAACATTCTGGAAGAGAACATGCAGAAATGGGGACATCCCGATGTAGAGGTCACCAACCGCTATCCACGCCACTTCGCTGAAGGCGGCATGCTGTTCGACGTGATTCTCTGCGATGTGCCCTGCTCTGGCGAAGGGATGTTCCGCAAAGACGAGGGAGCCATCGGCGAGTGGTCGGTCAAAAACGTGATGCACTGCCAGCAGTTGCAGCGCGACATTGTGACAGAAGCATGGAAATGTCTTCGTCCTGGCGGTTACCTTATATATAGTACATGTACTTACAATGCCCACGAAAACGAAGAGAACATCGCTTGGATGATTGCCACCTTCGACGCCACGCCCATCAGCATCCCCACCGAAGCGCATTGGGGCATCACCGGCCCGCTTACAGGCGACCCCACACTCCCACTCTACCGTTTCATCCCGGGATTCACGAAAGGCGAAGGGTTATGCATGACAGTAGTGAAAAAATCGGAGCAAGGGGCTCTTTTGGGGGCAAGGAGCAAGGGGCAAGGGGCAAGGGGCAAGAGGCAGGAGACTCTTCAGTCCTCCCAACGGCCACATTTGGTGGAGGTCGATTATGCCACAGCCATTGCTT
The DNA here is from genome assembly GCA_946404865.1 of uncultured Prevotellaceae bacterium. Taxonomy (GTDB): domain Bacteria; phylum Bacteroidota; class Bacteroidia; order Bacteroidales; family Bacteroidaceae; genus Prevotella. The sequence continues at coordinate 57,070 of CAMJFC010000005.1, read as the reverse complement.
ATCTGCGGGGCGAAGCCATTGTATTGCCATCCGACACGCCACGCGGCTTGGTGACCATCGGTTTTCAAGGGCTACCACTCGGACAAGCCAAGAACATCGGTTCGCGCGCCAACAACCTCTACCCGAAAGCATGGCGCATACGGAGCCAAGTGGCACATGAAGAGCAGCAAATCATCGTTCCTCTTTCTTGATTGTGTTATTTATTTGCTAATTTTGCAGCCGAAAAGCAACAACATACATTTTTATGAAACAATATTTAGACCTGCTGAACCGTATCATAACGGAAGGTACACGCAAGACAGACCGCACCGGTACAGGCACCATCAGCATCTTCGGACATCAGATGCGTTTTAACTTGGAAGACGGATTCCCGCTGTTAACGACAAAAAAACTGCACCTCAAATCCATCATCTACGAACTGCTGTGGTTTCTGAAGGGCGATACCAATGTACGCTACCTGCAAGAACACGGAGTGCGCATTTGGAACGAATGGGCCGATGAAAACGGCGAATTGGGCCCCGTCTATGGGCATCAATGGCGCTCATGGCCCGACTACAACGGCGGCGTCATCGACCAGATAGCCAATGTGGTGGACCTCATCCGCCACCACCCCGACTCGCGCCGCATGATTGTGAGCGCATGGAATGTGGCCGAAGTGGAGCAGATGGCACTGCCCCCATGCCACACCATGTTCCAATTCTATGTGGCCGAAGGACGGTTGAGTCTGCAACTCTATCAACGTTCGGCCGACACCTTCCTCGGTGTGCCGTTCAATATCGCCTCGTACGCTCTGTTGCTGCAAATGATGGCACAGGTGACAGGACTGAAGGCGGGCGACTTCATCCACACCACAGGCGACACGCACATCTACCTGAACCACATCGACCAGGTGAAGTTGCAACTGACACGCGACCCACGTCCGCTGCCCCGGATGCGCCTCAACCCCGATGTGAAAGAACTGACCGACTTCCAATATGAGGACTTCACGTTGGAGGGTTATGACCCCTGGCCACATATCGCAGGAGTGGTATCGGTGTAAGGAATGTTGAATTTTGAATTTTGAATGTTGAATTGTCGCTGCGCGATGAAGAATTGTGAATGTTGAATGTTGAGTGTTGACGAATTGTTGAGGTCTTTGACCGAAAAATTGTCGCTGCGCGATGAAGAATTGTGAATGTTGAGTGTTGAGTTGTCGATTCGCGATAATGATGAATGGACAATTGTGAATTTTAATGGAGATAGAAAATGATTTCACTGATAGCTGCGGTGGCAAAGAACAGAGCCATCGGATATAAGAACAAATTACTGTACTGGGTGCCAGAAGACTTAAAACGATTTAAGGCTCTCACCACAGGCCATACCATCATCATGGGACGGCGGACATTCGACTCGCTGCCTAAGGGCGCACTGCCCAACCGCCGGAACATCGTGCTGAGCCGCACCACCCACCAAATCCCCGGATGTGAGTGCTACCCCTCGTTGGAAAAGGCATTAACACATTGCGCCGATGACGAAGAGGTGTTCGTCATCGGCGGTGAAAGTGTATATCGGCAAGCATTGCCCTTGGCCTCACGCCTCTATCTCACGGAGATAGACGACACGCCCGCATTGGCTGATGCTTTCTTCCCCGAATATGAAGGTTGGGAGGAAACAGCGCGCGAAACCCACGAAGGAAACCCCAATTATGCTTTTGTCACACTCATCAAAAGCGGTGAGACTTGTGAGGAGTGAGAAATGCGAAATGTGAGGAGTGAGAGACGACTGGGTTGAGGGATGAGAAATTATTCCTCTGTTTCTTCCTCTTCGAATTCGGCGATGGGCAACTGCCTGTTGATAGAAGCATGGAAAGATATGATGGTCTCGCTACGCGACAAGCCAAGAGGTTGCAACTTGTCGTGGATAATCTCCAATAAGTGATGGTTGTTGTAAGCGTAGATTTTGACAAACATATCAAAACCACCCGTCGTATAATGGCACTCCACCACCTCGGGAATCTTTTTGAGTTCGTTGACCACCCGGTCGAAATCTTCGGGATGTTTCAGATACAAACCAATATAAGCACACGTCTCATATCCAATCTTCTCGGGGTCAATCATAAACTGTGAACCTTTGATGACTCCGATATTGGTTAATTTCTGAATACGCTGGTGAATCGCAGCCCCGCTCACGTTGCATACACGGGCAACTTCCAAAAAAGGAATACGGGCATCTTCGGCGATAAGCCGGAGAATCTTTTTGTCAAGTGAATCTAAGTTATGATGTGCCATAGTTTTTAATAATACTAACAATTTGACTGCAAAATTACTTGTTTTTCGTGAATTTAGCAAGTATTTGACTTATTTTTCTATCAAATTCGTATAATTAACATTGTTTTACACAATTATTCTTTGGCGGCCAACACGAGGAACATGTAGTGCGAGGACCCGCCGCCGAGCACATACTCCGTCTGTTGCCAGAGGAAGGGAAACTCCAGCAGTTCGGGGAAGTCGGGTCGGATGAGTGCCGTGCCGGAAACCACTCCGCCGGGAATGTACGACCAATCGGCACGGTTCAAGCCATAAGCCACCGTGGCTTGCCATCAGAAGCAATCCTGTCTTTGAACATCTGTTCTTCATCCGTTTCATCCAGTCAGCAATAGGATGCCCTCCATCCCTTGTTGATAATAGGTTTGTAGTCATAAGAAATAAGAAAAAGTATAATCAATCGTTGGAAATTCAGAAATCTCTCTCCCTGCTTGAATAGTTGATTTTTTGGGCATGTGCCTGACGCAAAGCCTGTTTGACATCGGTGATGACACCCATGCGCGTGTTTTTGTCGGCTTTGATAGACACAACCATCGGCTCAAGGTCAGTTGGCGACATCCTTTTCCGCTCAGCAGAGATATAATCGATGATATCCTCTGTGCCGGCAAACTTATCGTTGAGTTGGATGCGTGTGCCGCCTCCTTCTTTGGCTCGTAGGGGTTGCATCGGCCGTCCGATATAAATATATGACACTGCCGTTTTCTTTGTCAACCGTGTCAGTTCAGTGCCTTGTGGCACCTGATACTCCACCTTGAGCGGCACTTTCCGCATGTGGGTGACAATCATGAAGAAAAAGAGCACGGTAAAAATCAGGTCGGGCAAGGATGAGGTGTTGAGCAACGGCATCCTACGCCGCTCACGACGGGCAAATCTCATGGTTCACCTCCTTCCTCTTTTTGATAAACCTCCGACACCCGCTGCTTGTAATAGGCTCGCAAGGCTTCTTTTTGCGTCTCGCTGCACTGGGCGTACGACCGTCCGAAGCGCCGTTGCGCCAGACGTGTGCGCAAGGTGTTGTACGCTGCCACTATTTCGTTCTGAACGGTGAAATAGGTGTCGTAATTGCTGGCGCGGTCGGCCTCAATCTGAATGAGGTGCCGGTCGGTGATGCGACATTTGCCCAAGAGCGGAATATCCGTCTCATGCTTCTCGGGCAGGTCACTGCGGTCATCCGCATTCTCCACAAACGTCATGACACGCTGGCGCAAGTCTTTTTGATTCACATCTTTGCCGTCAATCGTCAACCGGTTGTCGGCGGTGATGGCGATGCGCATCAGGTTACGCTCACTCACACGCGACTCCTCGCGTTCCTCCTGTGTGGGGTCAGGCGGCGGCAATTGCCTCGACAGTCCTTTGTCCACATCCATCGATGTGACCATCAGGAAGAGTATCAGTAGCATGAACGAGATGTCGGCCACCGATGCCGCATTGATCATCGGCACATGCCGTCGTTTCCGTTTGAATGAACGCATGAGTGACGTTAGGAGGTTTTTAAAGGTTTAAAAAGTGATGAGGTGGGAGGTTTTATAAGTTGATGAGGTGAGATTTGGCGTAATTATTTGAACCTTCTCGTTTTGACGGTGTAGTAGAGGACTGCTGCGACGGCTACGACCATCAGGATGGCAGAGGACCAAACGAACATATTGGCTGTTTTCAACCAAAACGTGTCGTTATACTCATTGCCGTTGACCAGAATCGGTGAAGATGAACCGAGCAGGAATGTGACAGCCAACAAAACCACTGTGCCCCCTGCAACACACCAAGCGATGCGCTTGCCAGGTACGCCATTGTCGGTCATTTCGTGGTCGCGATGCCGCCACGCACGCACCATCCCCCACCCCAAGGCAGCCAAGGCCGCCAACAGCAGCAGGAAAACGAACACGAGCAACACATTGGTGAGCAGCGGTGCATTGAAATTGGGGTCGTCGGCATAGGGCCGGTTAAACCCGATGAGGTAGAATGCGCCGAAGACGATGGCGGTCAGTACGATGAGTGCGAGAAACACCCGTCGTGCAATGCGCTCGGCTGGTTGATGTTGGTTTTCGACACTCATCCTTCTTTTGCTTTATATTTGACCAAGGCGTCGAAGAGCGACACTGCCGCATCCTCCATCTCAGCCGTGAGCCGCTCAATCTTCGTCAAGATATAGTTATAGAACACCTGCAGAATGACCGCGGCAATGATACCGAAGATGGTCGTTATGAGCGCCACTTTCATGCCCGCAGCCACAATCGTAGGACTGATGTCGCCCGCACTCTGTATCTGGTCGAACGCCATCACCATGCCTATCACCGTGCCGAGGAAACCGAGCGACGGGGCTATCGCGATGAAGAGTGTAATCCACGAACATCCTTTCTCAAGTTTGGCGGCTTGCACGGAACCGTATGTCTCCACCGACCGTTCAATCTCGTCGATGGGATCGTCGGCGCGCATCAACCCTTGGTAACAGATGGCAGCCACGGGGCCGCGGGTGTTGCGGCTGAGGTCTTTCGCCCCCTCAATGTCGCCTTCGTTTATCTTACGGTCAATGTCAGCAAGAAACTTCCTCGTTTTGATTTCCGAGAGACTCAAATAAATGAGTCGTTCGATGCAAAAAGCCAATCCGATGACCAAGGCTAATGCCACCAGCGACATAAAACCGGCATTACCCTCAATAAACTTGGTTTTGAGCGATTTCTGCAGACTGCCGTGTTCTACGGGAGCCACCAAAGCAGTGTCTTGCTGTGCCGACAGTTCTTCCAACGCCGTATCGAGCGAGTCGGCAGCCATGTCAGAGATGGAGTCAGCGCCATTGAGGATGCGCCCTTCATTTTTTGTCATCTGACTGTCGGGTTCGCTCTCCTGCCCCATGGCGGGAACGAAGAGGCATAACATCACCAGTCCTGCCACCCATAATCTGAAAGTGTGTAACATCTGTTCTTTTCTAATGTTCATTCTGTGGGTGCAAAGGTAATTATAAAACTCAATTTCCGCAAGTTGAAGAAGTTAAAGAAGTTAAAGGAATTTGCCGCAGTCTCGACTGTCCGGGAAGATAATGAAAAAAAGATGATAAAAAATCAAATTAAAAAAGGTTATCTCTTGCTTTCACGAAAAAAAGAATTATCTTTGCACATATTTACCAAAACCGACAAATGATGAAAAAGCTAATTTTTACCTTAATGCTGTCAGCACTATGGCTGACGGGGTTTGCCAACGACGGTGTTTACTATGTGAACGGCAGCCAGTTGGTACCCACCCATGAGACCGATATCGCTATTACGAAAGAAGTGCTGTCCATTGACATCAATGATGACGGTTTCGCGCGTGTAGATGTGCAATATGAGTTCCAAAACAACGGCGGAGAAAAGACTGTGTCGATGGGCTTTGAGGCGATGGCCCCCTACAACGACGGTGAGAAATACAATCCTTCTGGCCGCCATCCACACATCTTCGACTTCGTGGTGGTGATGAACGGCGAGCGGTTGTCGTATAAGAATGCCTTGATGGATGTGGATGACACTTCGTTCACGCCCCTCGACATGAAGATTTACCGTCCGTCAGAATATATGGAGGAAGGTGACGGCAACCAACTCATCAACACGAAGACCAAGGAACTGGTTGATTTTGCCTATTCCTATTACTTCCAGGCCCGTTTTAAACCCGGCAAGAACGTTATCCACCACACTTATCGCTACCGTATGTCGAATGGTGTGGGACGGGCGTTTGAGGTGCCCTACTGGCTCACCCCCGCCCTGCGTTGGGCCAACCACCAGATAGACGACTTCACACTGCGCATCAGCACCCCGACCTTCAAGCATTTCTGGATTCAGCAGAAAGTGTTCCAAGGCGGACAGTTCAAAGTCATTTCAGGTAAAGGCAAGACCCGCGTAGCTCCGAATGTGGACATGGAAGGACATTACGAGATAGCCCTGTGGAACGGTACCGTGGAGTGGCACAAACGCAATTTTGTCCCTTCTGACAATTTCGCCATCATTTCCGCCGACACTTACACCGGATGGAATGATAAGTTCCCGTTGGGTTATTTTTATGACCGCAGCGACTCGTATGTACCCAATTGGAGCTTCGATCTTTCCGAAACGAGCAAACGCATTATGCGCAACCTGCCCTACGCCAACCGCGGTTATGTGTTCAAGGACAAGAAGTTGCAAGATTATTTCAACAAAATATGGTGGTACACCCCGGATCCATCATGGAAGCAAGACACCTCTGACTTTACCGAGCGCGAATGGCGTTTGATTAAAGGAGAGTGAGTTTTTGAATGTTGAGTTTTGAATGTTGAATGTTGAATTGTCGCCTGCGGCGATGAAGAATTATTGAATGTTGAATGTTGAATTTTGAATGTTGAATGTGCTAATCACATCGTTCAACGTTCAATGTTCAACGTTCAATGTTCAACGTTCAACGTTCAATGTTCAATGTTCAACGTTCAACGTTCAACGTTCAACGTTTTCAGCGATAGCGGTGAAGAAGACATCACTGCTGGAATTGATAGCCGTCTCCATCGAGTCTTGAATCACACCGATGACAAAGCCGATGGCGACGGCTTGCATTGCGATATCATTGCTCACGCCAAAGAGCGAGCAAGCCATAGGCACCAGCAACAGCGAACCGCCCGCTACGCCCGATGCGCCACACGCTCCGAGGGTGGACACGATGCAGAGGAACACCGCCGTGAATAACGACACCTCTATCCCCATGGTATGCGCCACAGCAAGAGCCATCACCGAAATCGTGACCGCAGCGCCGTTCATGTTGACCGTAGCGCCCAAGGGGATACTTACGGAATAAAATTCCTCGTCTAATCCGAGCCGTTTGCACAGGTTCATGTTGACGGGAATATTGGCTGCAGAAGAACGGGTGAAGAAAGCACTGATACCACTCCCTTTCAGACAGGTAAAGAGCAAGGGATATGGATTGCGACGGGTAAAAACGAAGCCTATCAACGGACTGACTACCAGCGAATTGAAAAGCATACATCCCACCAACAAAGCGATGAGTTGACCATAAGTGGCAAACACGTCGAGGCCGCTTTTCGACACTGAGTTGAAAACTATTCCGAGAATACCGAAGGGCGCAAACTGTATGACCCATTTCACGACGAGCGATATCACATCGGCGAAGTCGTGTACCACCTTGATGGTATGGTCCAACGCCAAACGTTTCAACGCCAAACCAATGATGATTGACCAAAAGAGGATGCCTATGTAATTGGCCTCAACGATAGAACTAATCGGATTGGCCACCATACGAGACAAAAGATTGGAAAAGACATCACCCAGAGAACCAGGTGCTTCCGCTTCTAAAGCCTCGCCGCCGAGGCTGAGTGTGACAGGGAACAAGTCGGAAGCGATGACCGCCACGGTTGCAGCCAGCAAAGAGCTTAACAAATAGAGCACAATCACCTTGCGGAACCGGGAGCCCAGTCCGCTGCCCGCCTTAGCCACCGATGAAGCCACAAGTACTGCCACCAATAGCGGAGCAATGGCTTTTAGTGCTCCTACAAACAGTTCACCAAGTAAGGCGATGGGTGTTGCGGATGGCAGAATGAGTCCAAGCACCAGTCCCACGACAAGTCCGATGAAGATGCGTAGCACAAGACTCATGTGAGCCCATTTTTGGGCGATGGCAGTGATATATTTCATGATTTATCCTTCTTTTTAAAGGTCATAGATGGACCGCAAGGGCCATTGTATCCATGGTAAAAATGGTGATTTGGCGACAAAATTACAAAAAAAGCGGGTAAAATCTTTTTTATCCGCGAAAAAAAGCATACCTTTGCATCCGAATTTTTGGAAATTGAATTGGAAAGGTGCTCGAGTGGCTGAAGAGGCACGCCTGGAAAGCGTGTAACCGGCGAAACCGGTTCGGGGGTTCGAATCCCCCTCTTTCCGCAGGAATAAAGGGATTCAAACCGCTCAAGGTTTGAGTCCCTTTCCGTATTTTTGGAGGATTCAAACCGCTCAAGGTTTGAGTCCCTTTCCGTATTTTTGGAGGATTCAAACCGCCCAAGGTTTGAGTTCTCTCTTTTCACAGAAATACGCACAAACCGCGCTTTTCCTTTCGGATTTGCGCGGTTCACGTTTTTATAATCTCCACTTCATGCCACATTCATGGCAATAGTACCAATAACCGTCAAAATCTACGTCCTCGCTTCCGCAATAAGGACACATGCCTGTTTCTTGATCCATAGTTCAATTACGTTATGTTATACTATCATGTTTCTATTGCCGTTCAAACCGACAACTCAATGTTGAACGAAAAAAACGGGGGGGGACAGTCGTCACTTCCCACTGATTCTCACGAGGGTGGAACCCGTGATGCCGGGCACCAGACTGTTGAGCTGCACGGCATAGACTGCTGGGGGTAGCGCAGCGAGGTCGATGACGGCACAGTCGGAACCTGACGGCAACTGCCCCTGTAACATCTGTGCTCCACCGACGGAATAGACCCGCCAACTGACGGACTGCGACAAGGGCGAGGCAAAGGCGAGTTCGAGCCGGTTGCCATGAATGGCGAAACGGACAGACTCGGGCTGGGTGTCGGAAAGGTCATGGATGGCTGCTTTGAGGTCGAGCACATCGAGCAATCCGCGATACACATCAATCTCGCCATATCCCGCCTCGTTGTTCGGATAGTCGGCCCCTTCAGCCGCCCCCACTTTGCGACAAGTACGCGCCAGCACCCCGCGCACATCATCGGGCGTAAGACGGGGATTGGCCTGCAACCAGAGAGCGATGGCACCCGACACGACGGGCGTCGCCATCGACGTGCCACTATTGGCTCCCCAAGGATAGGTTCTTCCCTTGAATTCCGTGAATTGTGTGAGCGTAACGGGCGGTGAATCCGTCCAACTGCTATATGAAGCCATCACATTGGTACCAGGTGCGAGCACCTCAGGTTTGATGCGTCCGTCGAAGGTGGGCCCCGTAGAGGAGTAGAGGGCGCGTTTCCCGTTGCCCGCCCCTTGGTAGCCTTTCTCCTGTGTGATATAATCACCAAACTGGTTGATAAAGCCGCGACGGTGAGTATTGGCCCCCACACAGATGACCGAAGGAGCCGAACCGGGCGAGTGGATGTTATGGCTGCGCTCTACAGGACTCGTTCCCCATCCGGGATGGATGTAACCTGACGACACAAAGAGTTGGATATCAGACGATTCGCCATCCAATTCGAGTGTGACCGGCTCATACGCACCCAAGTTCACATCCACAGAGTCAACCGCCCCTTCGCTTACCGCCTTTTTCTTCACAGTACTGAATTGTCCCTCCAGCACACAGTCGTTTTCATCATAACAAGACGGATAGGCCGCTATCTTCACGAAATAAGGGATATCGGCGAAACGAAGCGTGTCCGTCAGCATCGAGTCGGGCTTGGCCAGAATGTCGCGTGTGAAGATGGTAGCCGTCTCCTCCGGTTGTCCGTAATGGTGGGCAGTGAGTTTCAACGCATACTCGCCGCTTCCACGTATAGAAAAGGTGAAAAAATCACTATTCAACGTGCGGATGTCGGTAGCAGCGGAAACGACTCCTGCAGGTTTGTGCATATAATTATCTACAAGTCCCTCATTGCCTGCAGACGCCACGAGAATATGTCCGGGTCCGACCAATTTGTCGAGCATCTCATAATAGAGCACGTCATCGCCCCTGAAGTCTTGATGCGACCCCTCGCTGAACGACACCACACAAGGTTTGCCCACGGCATCCGCATAGTCGAAGAGATACTTGAACCCGAGAGCATCGGTGGCGTAAGTATATTTATAAATGTCGTCGGGACTGATGAACTGTAAGTCGCTGCTCACAGCATTGGCCACCAAACAGATATCACTCTCGTAAGCCATACCACGGTAGGACGTGCCATAGCCACTGCCAGCCGCGGTGCCTGATGTATGCGTGCCATGTGAGCTGATGATGCCGTCGCGCACGCATCCTAACGCCACAATCGCATCAGGGTCAGTATAATCGGCACCGACAGGCATCGCAGAACCGATGGTATCGGCCGAAAGCATGTCCCACACGCATTTGACACGATAGCGAGTGCCTGTCGTATCATATAAGGTGGGATGAGTCAGGTCGAACCCGATGTCCTGTACCCCGACAACCACCCCTTCGCCCGTATAAGCCTGAGGCAGTTGATACCCCTCATAGACGGGCAATGCATTGAGTACCAGTGCTGTCGTGTCCATCGTGATGTGATGCAGGCGGTTGGCCTCGATACGTTGCACACGGCTGTCGCGCGACAGAGCGGATAGTGAGCTGAGAGGTATCTGGGCGATACAGATATCATCCATTTGGGTAAGCACACGAGCCTGATAGGGGTTGAGCACGCTTCCTCCGTCGCCTTTCACTCTGACGAAAGCGGTGAGCATGGGCGAAGCCCCATTCCTGCCAACACTTGCCTGAGCCGCACGACGCATTGGCTGCCGTTCACCGTCTCTCACGATTTCACGCACCCATGCCGACATTTTATGATAGGGTGTTCGCGTGTCGGAGGGTGCCTGTGCCGCAGAGGGACGGACAAAAGCAAGAAGCATGACAACCAGCAGGATGATTCGCATAACTTGATGTCTTTGGTGATAACAATCTGCAAAATAAACGAAAAAAAATGAATCTGCAAAAAAAACGCGGAAGAATGTCAACGAAGGACAGCGAAAGGCACGAAAAGGGGCATCCAAAAGGGGCACGAAAAAAGCGCCGCCTTTCATGGAAGGCAGCGCTATCATATTCAACTTTACTGGAATTAGTTGATTTATCGATTATAATTAAGACCCCGGTTGTTGAATGTGATGTTGAGGATGCGCACATACAGGTGATACTGCTCGTCATTGAGGATGTAACGCATGTTGGCCAGGTCGCGGTTGACAGCTCTTTTCACTTTCTGGTCGCGCTCCTCTTTTGTGGCAGCAGTGGCAGCGTTCATCATGTCGTGTGTGAACATCTCGTGAATGAACTCAACTGTTTCGCGCTGGTCACCATTCAAATGCAGTGCTCTTGAAAGCATATTCATGTTGGCACGCATGTTGTAAGTCTCGAGGTTGTTGATGCTGTTCTCATTGTCGCCTTCAGCGAAAGCTACGGTCATCGTCAGTGCCATAGCAATAGTCAAAAACATCTTTTTCATTTTGTTACCCTTTCTTTCTTTAAAATTGTTATCCTAAAAATTTTCCTAAAAACGGGCCGTTATCCGGCACCTGTCATATTGGTCTTAGCGCTTTGACTTATTCTGACTATTTGTCGTTTTGACGGTGCAAAGATAAACACGTTTCAGAGACACGCACAAACTTTACACCCACTTTTTGACCGCAGTCGGTAGGTTTTTTGACGCACATCAAGATTTTGGGGTGATGAAAAAAAGAGGGAAAAATGATATATTTGAAAAATTTTTCTTACATTTGCATCCTATAAACACTATACTTACAGAAGGATGAAAGAAGACAAGCGCAACAAGAAAAACATCAACCGCCGTGACTTCCTCAAAAAGCTGGGATTCGGTGCCGCATCGGCCATGGCACTCATGGCCTTCAAACCGTTTGGCGGACTGACTGAAGAAGAGAAATTATCGGTAGCAGAGAACAAAATGACCTACCGGGTGCAACACGGTTCGGGCGAGCCCATTTCCTTGTTGGGCTTCGGCATGATGCGACTGCCGAACGACCAGGAAGAGGTGGACCAACTGGTAGATTATGCCATCGAACACGGCGTGAACTATTTCGACACGGCCCCCATGTATATGGGCGGTAAGTCGGAGGTGCTTACGGGCAATTCCCTGTCTCGTTATCCCCGTGACAAATTTTTCGTGGCGACAAAGATGTCGAACCAAAACCAACGGTTATGGTCGTTAGAAGAGTCGAAGAATCTGTATTACCAATCGTTCCAACGCCTGAAAGTGGACCACATCGACTACTACTTGCTCCACGGTATCGGCGGTGGTGGGTTGGAAGCGTTCAACGGGCGTTTCATCGACAACGGACTGCTTGATTTCCTCTTGGCTGAGCGCGAGGCCGGCCGTATCCGCCACTTAGGGTTCTCCTATCATGGTGATGTCAAGGTGTTTGACTGGCTGTTGGACCACAACGACCAATATCATTGGGACTTCGTTCAGATACAGATGAACTACCTCGACTGGCGCCACGCCTCGCTCGGAGGCGGTTGGAAGAAAGACGCCGACGCGGAATACCTCTACAACAAATGCAAAAAGCTCGACATACAATGCGTGGTGATGGAACCACTGCGCGGCGGTGCTTTAGGTAAACTGCAAAAAGACCAGGCAGAGAAATTAAAAGCCATACGTTCTGATGACAGTCCCGCACGCTGGTCGTTCCGCTGGGTTGGTTCGCACACCAACATCCTGACAGCCCTGAGTGGCATGAACCGTATGGAGCACATGGTGGAAAACGTGGAGACTTTCTCACCACTCGACCCCTGCACAGAGAGTGAGAATGTGCTTTTGGCCAACATCGCCGATGAGATGAGCGGTTTCCCCACCATCCCCTGCACGACCTGCGCCTATTGTATGCCCTGCCCTTACGGAGTGGATATTCCCGGCAATTTCGCCTATTACAACGAAGCAGTCAACGAGCATATTCTGCCCTTGCCCGCCCCAGACGCTCCCGACTTTGCCGCACGTCAGCAACAATTTGTCGAGGGCATGAGTCGTGCGCTGCCCGACAAAACGACATGGGCACGCGCCTGTCAGGACTGTGAGGAATGTCTCTCGAAATGTCCGCAGCAGATACGCATCCCCAACCAAATGGCACGCATAGTGGAGACGCTCAGGCGCAAACCTTAACAAAGGAACAGAGATGATTTAGACATAGGAACATAGGGACATATCGTTTATACATTATGCTCCTATGTTTTTATGTAGATAACTCAACTTTCGGAAGTTAAAGAAGTTAAGGAAGTTAGAGAAGTTAAAGGACATTAGTAAAAGTATTCCTGCTCCTTGATGTTTAGTCCAAGAAGAGGGGATAGTAATGTCCTTTTCATAATTATGTCCCTATGTTTCTATGTCGAAATAATTATGTTCCTATGTTGAAAAAAAATGCTCTTATGTCCCTATGTTGAAAAAAATGTGTACCTTTGCATCGACTTACTGACAAGAGATGACAGAAAAGAAAGCTTTATTGGGAATGACACTCGCCGAACTGAAAGAGACGGCGAGGACATTAGGCATGCCTGCTTTCACGGGCACCCAAATAGCGAAATGGCTCTACACGCAACATGTGAGCGACATCGCCGAGATGACCAACCTGTCGAAACAAAACCGCGAACGGCTTTCTGAAGAATATGAGGTAGGAGCCATGTCCCCCGCCTTCAGCCAGACTTCGACCGATGGTACCATCAAATACCTCTTCCCCACCGAAAGCGGACAACAGGTGGAGACGGTGTTCATCCCCGACGGCGACCGTGCCACGCTGTGCGTATCGTGCCAGGTGGGATGCAAGATGAACTGCCTCTTTTGCCAAACCGGAAAACAAGGGTTTGAAGGACAGCTCACCGTGCGCGACATCCTCAACCAGATTTATGCGCTGCCCGAACGCGAAAGGCTCACCAACATCGTGTTCATGGGCCAGGGCGAGCCGATGGACAACTTAGACAACGTGATGAAAGCCACTGAGATACTTACCGCTGACTACGCTTACGCTTGGAGTCCGCGGCGCATCACCGTGAGCAGCGTGGGCGTGAAGAACAAACTGCGCCGGTTTCTCGATGAAAGCGAATGCCATGTGGCCATCAGCCTGCACTCCCCCATTCCCGAACAGCGCGCCACACTCATGCCCGCCGAACGAGGCATGGGCATCCAAGAGATTATCGAACTGCTGCGGGGGTATGATTTCTCACACCAACGCCGTTTGTCGTTTGAATACATCGTGTTTGGAGGAGTCAACGACACCCCCCTCCATGCACGCGAATTGGTCAAGCTGTTGCAGGGGCTCGACTGCCGCGTCAACCTCATCCGCTTCCACCAGATACCCGGCGTGGAGTTGCACGGCGCATCAGAAGAACGCATGACATCACTACGCGACTATCTGACGCGACATGGCATCTTCACCACCATACGCGCCTCGCGCGGACAAGACATCTATGCCGCCTGCGGACTGCTGAGCACCGCCAAAGAGATAGCCGATGCCAGACAATGACCGCCGCCATAGTTGCAGGAGCAGACACCACGGTGCCGATGCATGGCTCTTCGCCCTCATCTTTACCTGTGGATTGCTGACAGGATGCCGCCGTTCGCCACTGATGCCGCAGAGCGGTGGCAAGCCGTTTGAGGTGGTGCTCACAGGCGACATCGACAGTGCTGTATATCGGGAACTGACCCTCGACATGGAAGGGTTGCCTCAACCCGAGCCATGGTTTGACGTCATACAAGACCAAGAACAACCACTGGCCCGCAATATCGTGAAAGTGGACGCGGACCCGTCGCGGTATACACGCACCCACATCCGCTATGAACAAGACGTGAACGCCGCACCTCAGCTCATAGTCTATATCCACACCCCCAATGGTGCGGCACTACAGCGAGAGATGCCCGCATTGGGCGACAGACTCCGCCGGCTGTTGGCACAGGCAGAGACCGATCGCACCCTCCGTTTCCTGCACGAGAAACACAACAGTCAGTCCGAGAGCACCATCCTAAAGATGTTCGGCATCAAGATGCTGGTGCCGGAAGACCTGACAGCGCAACGACAGGACAAGGACTTTCTGTGGTTGTCGAACACCTCAGCAGAGGCGCAACGGTGTCTTTGCATCTATGCGGTGCACCACCCTTACGCGGCCAATGAAATGGATGTGCGCGACAGCGTGCTGGGCCGTCATATCAAGGGGGAGACAGACGCCATGTATATGCGCACCGCCAGAGAGACCGTCAGTTGTTATAGCTATACTGCACATGACGGACGCAATGAATACATTGTGCGAGGACTGTGGGAGATGGAAGGCGATGCGATGGGCGGTCCATTCTGCCAGCGCGTCATCCCTGTTGACAGCACACGGACCATCGTGGCCGAAGTCTTCGTCTTCGCTCCAGGCTTGAAGAAACGCAACATGATGAGAGCACTGGAAGCCCCCCTCTTTACGAATTTTTTCAACTGAAAACATATATGGACAATAAAATGATTCGCGTGGCCATCACGCAAGGAGATACCAACGGCATCGGGTATGAAGTGATTTTCAAAGCATTGTCAGACCCCACCATCTTAGAGTTATGTACCCCCATCATCTACGGTTCGCCGAAAGTGGCAGCCTATCATCGTAAGGCCCTCAATATGCAGGCCAATTTCAGCATCATCGCCAATGCCAGTGAAGCACAGGACGGACGTGTGAACATGCTCAACACGACCGACGAGGAGGTGAAAGTTGATTTAGGCACACCCACGCTGGAATCGGCCAAGGCAGCACGCACCGCTATCGACCGCGCCGCTGACGACTGGGAAGCCGGTCTGTTCGACGTCTTGGTGTCAGCCCCCTGTACCGCAGAGACCATCAACCAAGCCTCATCCGTAGGAACCTATATAGCCCAACGCAGCGAGCCCGCTCCGAAGGTGTTGACCATCTGCCAAAATGGCGGTCTCCATCTGGCCGTATTGGCTCCCGAGGTACCCTTCGACCAACTCCCCAGTTACATCAACAAGGAGAATGTGACAGAGATGGCCACCCTCTTCTACCAGAGTTTGAAACGCGACCTGCGTATCAACAACCCCCGTATGGCACTCCTCTCCTTCAACTCCACCGCAGGCAAGGAAGAAGAAGAGGTACTGAAACCCGTGACTGACGAACTCCGCGAAAAGAAAGTGTATGCTTTCGGTCCCTTCCCTGCCGATGAGTTTTTCGGCAACGGCCAATATTCGTTCTTCGACGGAGTGATGGCCATGTATCACGACCAAGGCCTCATCCCGTTTAAGCTGCTTTCAGAAGGACGCGGAATCGAGTTGACCTCCGGATTGAGTGGTGTGTTGACCTCCGCAGCTCACGGTCCCGCCTTCGACATTGCCGGCAAGGGATGTGCCGACGAGAGCGCGCTCCGCAATGCCATTTATGCGGCCATTGATGCGTGCCGCGCCCGCGCCGACTACGACGAGCCATTGGCCAACCCCCTGAAGAAGCTCTACCATGAGCGCCGCGACGACAGTGAGAAGGTAAGATTCAAAGCGCCAGCCGCCCCGAAAGAGCAAAAATCGCCAAGGAGCCAAGGAGAAGAAGGATAACCCTCCCAATACTCCGATAACATGGTAGAGCCAATAAGAACAAATCGTTTAAAAAATCCTAATTTATAGCCTGTTTGCGAAAAAAAAGTAGTAACTTTGCCGCCCAATGGATAAAAATGAGATACAGCAAATCAAAGCACGTTACAATATCATCGGAAATTGTGACGCGCTGAACCGTGCCATCGATGTTGCGCTGCAAGTGGCTCCTACCGACCTTTCAGTGCTCATCATCGGTGAGAGCGGCGTGGGCAAAGAGACCCTGCCTCGCATTATCCATGACCGTTCCCCCCGCAAACATGGCAAATACTTCGCCATCAACTGTGGTTCCATCCCTGAGGGCACGATAGACAGCGAACTGTTCGGGCACGAAAGAGGCTCGTTCACCGGAGCCATCGACGAACGGGAGGGCTATTTCGGCACCGTAGATGGTGGCACACTTTTTCTCGATGAGGTAGGTGAACTTCCCCTGGCCACTCAAGCCCGTCTTCTCCGCGTGTTGGAAACCGGCGAATACATCCGTGTGGGCGGTCAAGAGATACGCAAGACCAATGTGCGCATTGTGGCGGCCACCAACGTGAACCTGCAACGCGCCATCAGTGAGCGCCGCTTTCGCGAAGACCTCTACTACCGTCTCAACACCATCCCCATCCAGATGCCGGCACTTCGCGAACGCGGCAAAGACATTTTGATGCTCTTCGCCTATTTCGCCCGCGAAACAGCCCAAAGATATAAGTTGCCAGAACATATCAAGCTCACACCCGATGCTCAAGAATTGATGCTGAAGTATAAATGGCCCGGCAATGTGCGGCAACTGAAGAACCTGACGGAACAGATGTCGTTTATATGTAGGAAACGTGAGATTGACGCTGAAATACTGAGTCAATTCATCCCCCAAGACCCTGAGACGACCCAGTTGGCCACCATCGGCAATGACAGCAAAAACCATCTCTATGAGAATGAGCGAGATGTGTTGTTTAAATTACTCTATGAGTTGCAAAAAAACATGGGCGACATGCGTCGAGAATGGACCGACCTGCGCCAGAAACTTGACGAGCAGGGTGCCATCTCCAGTCATGGTGGTGTGAATCTGCCCAGTCTGATTGACCCGACAGAAGAAAAAGCAGTCAACAATTTACGCCGCACCGACATCGAAGAAGCCGAAGCCGAAGAGATATCAGACAACGAAAGTCTGAACTTAGACGACATGACACGGCAGAACTTGGTCAAAGCTTTAGAGCGGCATGGCGGCAACCGCAAGAAAGCAGCCCAGGAGCTGGGCATCTCCGACCGCACCCTCTACCGCCGCATCAAACAATACGGATTGGATTAATTAATATGAAACGACGAAACATCCTTCACACCTTGGCAGGGCTTTTGGTCTTGTCTGCTATTTGTGTGGCATGCTCCGTCAGCTATAGTTTCAACGGTGCCAGCATCAACTACGACGAGACAAAGACCATCCAGATAGCCGACTTCCCCATCCGTGCCGCCTACGTATGGGCACCGATGAAAGTGCTTTTCAACGATGAGCTGAAAGATATGTTCACCAACCACACCAAGTTGCGGCAGGTGAAACGTAACGGAGACTTGCAGTTGGAGGGCGAAATCACCCAATACCAACAGCGCAACAAAGGTGTGTCGAGCGAAGGCTACTCTGTACAGACGGAACTGTCGATGACGGTCAACGTGAGATTCGTCAACACCGTACACCATGAGCAGGACTTCGAGCAGCAGTTTACTGCAACCTCCAATTACGACTCTTCACAGTCGCTCAATTCTGTGCAGGAGCAACTTGTCACGGAGATGGTGAAAAACATTGTAGAACAAATATACAACGCCACCGTGGCAAATTGGTAACCGGTCTGTCTATGCCCATGAATCTGTCACAACTGATACAGCATCCTGAGACGATGAACAAAGAGACGCTCTACGACCTCCGTTCATTGCTTGCCCAGCATCCGTATTATCAAACGGCACGGATTTTGCTGTTACAGAATTTGTACTTACTGCACGACCCCACCTTCGACGAGGAGTTGCGACGTGCAGCCATCTATATCACCGACCGTCGTGTCATCTTCAATTTAGTAGAGGCAGCTCACTATCGTCTGCGCAAAGAGGAGCCCCGCCCCCGTATGACCGACAACGAGGAGCCGAAGAGCCGCACGCTCTCGCTCATCGACCAGTTTCTGGAACAGCAGCCCGGCCAGCCCGGTCCGCAACGCCAGAAGCGGAAGCCCACCGCAGCCGATGCTGCCATCGATTATGTGGCTTATCTGGTACAAGCCGACCCCGCAGAAGAAGCACCCGTTGAACCGGCACAACAGATGAAGGGTCAGCAACTTATCGACGAATTCCTCAGTGGCGGGAAAATCGACCTGAAGGAGAAGTTGGAGTACCTGCCCGAACTCGATGATGAGCAAAATGACAAAAAAACGTCGGATGAGGGCTTCTTCACAGAGACTTTAGCCCAGATTTACATCAAACAGGGCAGATATTCGAAGGCTTTGGAAATAATTAAGCGGATAAATTTGAATTATCCGAAAAAAAGTGCTTACTTTGCAGACCAAATTCGATTTTTGGAAAAATTGATTATAAATAGTAATAATAATAAAAAGTAAAATGTACACATTTTTCGTAATTCTGATTGTACTGGCAGCACTGCTGATGATATTCATCGTGCTGATCCAGGAGTCTAAGGGAGGTGGCCTTTCGAGCAACTTCTCATCGTCAAACAACTTGTTGGGTGTCCGCAAGACCACCGACTTCATAGAGAAGGCGACTTGGGGTCTGGCCATCGCCATGGTAGTATTGAGTGTCATCTGTGCTTATGTTGCCCCGGGACGGGCATCACAGCAGAGTGTTGTAGAAGGAAACAAAGTGCCCGCTGCCACTCAGCAGTCGTTCGGTGCTTCGCAGAAACCTGCAGATGGTGCTGCCACTCTGCCCGCTGAGGGCGCACAGGCTGCCGCTCCCGCCGAGGGTGCTGCCGCTGCTCCTGCTGCTAAGGCTGAAGCACCTGCCGCCGCACCTGCCGCCAAGGCTGAGGCTCCTGCCGCTGCTCCTGCCGCCAAGCCGGAGACTCCTGCTGCCAAGCCTTAATCTCAACAACACCACATTGAAAGGGTAAAAGCATCGTCGTAAAACATGCTTTTGCCCTTTCTTCTTAGATACAGTTTCGCTTTCGCTCAACTTGCGACATTTGCGAAAGGAACGTCAAATCTTGTTGATGTCCACATATCCGTGCATGACAGCATAGATGGTGAGCGCCGAGACGCTCCGCATGCCAAGCTTCTCCATGATATTTTTCCGGTGGGTAATGACCGTGGTAAGACCGATGTTGAGGCGGTCGGCTATCTCCTTGTTAATCAGACCTTGCACAATCAGAGCGAGCACCTCTATCTCACGGTCGGAGAGAATCTTGGCAGAGAGAGCCTTCGGCACAGGAGGCAGGTTTTTACCTCCTTGATGATTGTGTTGCACCATCATCAAGAGCGCGCGCACCAGTTGGGGTTCAGGCACATTGATGCAAAGGCTATGAAACTCAGCTAATTGTTTCTCGGGCTCAACTGAAGTAGTGAGAACGATGGTACGGCGGTTGCGCTCCGTAAAGAAGGGACGGTGTTGCAACACGATGCTCATATCCACGAAAAAATGCACATACGAATCTGGTTCGTTCGCCTCGAATTCAGCAAACGACCCGTAAGTGTCAATGGTAAGTATTGGCATCACATTGAGCAGAATGGTCTTGAGCCCCATGACAGCCAACGTGTTGGGGTCAACGATGGCCATCCTGGGACGCCCGTCGGTGATTGGATTCATATCTTGTTCGCTTTCTATGTGTTAAAGGTTAACACTGGAGATATCCACCAAGTTGTTAACTATCGCATAAATGGTCAGTCCCGCCGGACTGTGTATCTGTAGTTTTTTGGCGATATTCCGCCGATGAGTAATGACCGTATTGATGGAAATGAAGAGATGGTCGGCAATCTCTTTGTTGGTCATGCCCTGTACCACTCCGATGATCACCTCCTTCTCGCGCTCGCTGAGCGACTCCCCTTCAGCGTTCTTGCTGATCATGTGAGAGATTTTCACCGCCACATCATTTTGTTTCGATTTCCTCTCCAACCATCTGATAGCAGGGATAAACAGGTTGTCCTCGACGTCAGCATGAAGAGAGAGCCACTCCTCGTTGTTGTAAATGTCGTAAAGCGTAGCGGAGAGCTGATTGTTGTGCAATCCATCGCTTGGCAAGTATTTGATGATGATGCTTTTCAGCTCTCTCAGTTTTATATCAATCTGATGATGGTGTTTAGAGAACGTCTCGATGTCATAATTGCCGACCCCTCTGCCTTCAACGAGCGACTCCACGTAAGGGAACACCATCTTCTCCTCATATTTCATGTGTTGCTTGATGGAGTGCGCGTACTCATCATAAAGTTTGAGGATAAGTCGTGCCAGATTGTTACTCTCATCCAATGCTTGCACCAACTCACTGCGGATAAAGGGCAGTTGGAAATCGAGGTAATAATCATGGCTGGCTTTCAGGTATTGCAAGAGAGTGGGAATCGAAAGTTTTTCAATGTCGTCAAAATCACGATGTCCGTTGATGGTATAGTTCACTACGGCCAGAAACGTGTAGGTATCTACATGCTGGTCTTCGCATACCTCGCGCACGGTCTTATCACCGAACCCGAGGTTGATGCCGAAGCTTCCTAAGCTTTGCAGCAAGTTGTAATTGTCGCGGATGAGATGAATCATCTTATCGTCCGCCTCATACATTTTCTGATTCTTCATAGCCGTTATGACATGTATCCGATAGACTATCTTAATTTTTTGCAAAGATACGGAGTTTTTTTGTAACTCGCAATCATCATAAATAGGTAATTTTCAGGACCGATGACATCACCATTTACGATGGCCCTGATTAACCCTTTTTAAAGGGATTCCAATCATCATTAAGCGTGATTATTAACCGATAAAACGATATTATTTCACTATTTTTAAGTATTGCACAAAAAAGGAAGGCGGCGTAACTTTGCACCTGAATTATTGAAGCAACAAAGATGAAAAGAAGAAAAATGAGAATGTTGTTGGGCATCATCGCCATTCTGTTTGCACAAGTGGCTATGGCACAGGTGAATGCCGGCGACAGCGTGATGCAACATGCGAAAGGTAACCGGCTGAGCATCGGCGGATATGGCGAAGTGGCCTATTCGCGCCATTTCTACAGCGACCATTATTATAGGTACAGCAACCCGACGCTATACAAGAACGACCCGAGCAACGGTCGTTTCGACATTCCCCATGCCGTCATCTATTTAGGTTATGACTTTGGTAAGGGTTGGACCTTGGGCATGGAGATAGAATTTGAGCATACCGGTACGGGCAGTGCCATTGAGATTGAGAACGAAGAAGGTGGCGAATATGAACAGGAGACCGAGAAAGGCGGCGAGGTGGAACTGGAGCAGCTGTGGCTTCAAAAGAGTTTCTCCCGTGCTGCCAACCTTCGCATCGGACACATCGTGGTGCCTGTGGGATTGAACAACGCGCACCACGAACCGCTTAACTTCTTCACGGTGTACCGTCCTGAGGGAGAGAACACCATCATGCCAAGCACCTGGCACGACACGGGCATCAGTATCTGGGGCCGCTATGGTGACTGGCGTTATGAGCTGCAACTGACAGCAGGTCTGAACGCATTGATGTTCAGTCGCGACAAATGGGCTAAAAACGGCGTGAAATCGGCCTTTGAATTCAAGCCCGCCAACAAATACGGTGTGAGCGGCCGCATCGACAACTACAGCATACCCGGCCTGCGTATGGCCGTGAGCAGTTATTTCGGCAGAGCCATGCACAACACCTACCCCAACCTGATGGAGGGCGAGGGAAAGACGTTTGACAAAGTCACCGGCAATGTGTGGATTGGTTCGTTCGACTTCACGCTGAACCGTAACAACTGGATTGTGCGCGGACAAGCCGACTACGGCACACTGAGCGATGCCGTCAAAGTGAGCAGTGCCAAGAGCCGCCAACCCAAAGCCTCACCTTATAATACAACGCCGGTGGGCAAGGCCGCCGTGGCCGTGGGCATCGAAGCCGGTTACGATATCTTTTCGCAAATCTACCGTATGCGCTCAGCCAACGAGAAATTATATGTGTTTGGCCGTTATGAGTATTATGACACCTATATCCACGATGACGACCAACCTTCATACGACTTCACCAAACGCCAGAACCTGACGTTCGGTGTCAACTACTACCCACTGCCACAGATTGCCATCAAGGGCGAATACACCAAGCGTATCTTCAAGAGCCAGTTCAACAATGAACCCGCCATCAACATCGGCGTCGCTTACGAGGGATTCTTTTTATAGTAGAATAGATGCTATAGACTGAATAGACACTATAGATAGAATTAACTATAGACTGTATAGACTAAATAGATGCTATCAACAAAAAAACATAATACGATTAAGAAATGAGAAAGATTTTTAAGTACGCACTGCTCTTTGCGGCAGCATGCACCTTGTCAATGACCTTCACCGCCTGCGGCGATGATGATGACGACAACAACGGAAATGCACAAACAACCGAAAACCAGAAACAAGAGGCGCTGAAAAACATCGTCAACACCTATCTGAACGATGTGGTTTTCCCCACCTACTCCAATCTGGCCGATGCAGCAGAGAAACTTTACACGCAAATCAACGGACTGAGAATCAAGTTGAACGCCGGCACCAACGTCACTCAAAGTGAGATAGATGCCATCTGCAACACCTATAAACTCACCCGTGCCTACTGGGAAGAGAGCGAAGCTTTCCTCTATGGTGCCGCCTCTGACTTTGACATCGACCCGCATATCGACACATGGCCTCTGGACCTTCCCACACTGGCCAAAGACTTAGGCGACAATGCGAAAATCAGCAAGCTGAACAGTGAAGATGGTATCTTCTGGGCTCGCACCGAAGGTAACCTGACTCCTGAGAATTTAGGTTTCCACGGCATTGAGTTCATCTTCTTCCGTAATGGCAGCAACCGCAATGTATCCATCTTTAACAACGACGCAGTGGAAGATGACAGCAACTTCACCGGTCTTGACGTTCACGGCAAGGAAGAGGTGATTTTCGCTTCAGCCATCGCCGGCGACCTGCGCGACAAGTGCTACCAATTGGAAGTGTCGTGGATGGGCAGCAAAGCTGCAGCCGCACACATCCAACGCATAACCGCCTGCAAACAGCAGAACGCAGAAGAGTTTCAGACTACCGTAGCCAAAAACGGTTTGAGTTACGGTGAGAACATGCTGGCGGCCGGCACAGCACAAAGCACCTATAGTTCGTGGCGCAAAGTGTTGGAGGAGATTTTCATCGGTGGTTGCTCCAACATCTGCGGCGAGGTGGCCGACCAGAAGATGGGTCAGGCCTATCGTGCTACCACGAGCGGAGGCATCAGTACCCATATCGGCGAGGACGGAACGCCCGAAGAGGATGACCCTAACTATATCGAGTCGCCCTACAGTTTCAACTCATACACCGATTTCAAGGGCAACATTCTGAGCATTCAATATACCCTTTATGGCGGTGCACGTTTGAACAGCGAGGTCAACAACTCGATTATGAACTATCTGAATGACTATGCGCCCAATATCGGCAAGGAGTTGAAGAACCGTCTGACGGTTGCACTTTCTGCACTCGACAAATGCCAGAACAGCGGCAAAGCCTTTGTACAAGCCCCCGGTGCCCCTGTGGTGAAAGAAGCCATGGACGCCATCGGCGAATTGAACAACTATCTGGTGCAGGCCAGTGACTGGATTTTACAGAACTAATTGACTTAACTCAAGATAGATGCCACATCATAGCAAGGCCAGGACAGTCCTGGCTGCTATGAATGGGCATAGATTGCGGACAGGGCACAGCCCTGTCCCTGCTTGGTTGATAAGGATTGGCACAATCATTAAGAATCCCCGATAATAAAGCGAACAAAAATGACAACAAAAAACCTTTACGAAAGAAGCAAGTATCTAATACTATGCGGATTAGCCGCACTTTCGTTGTCAGCCTGCCAAGATGATGACGACAAAGGCAACGAGACGGAGACCGACAACAATGAGTTGGCAAGTACCACGGGTAAGGATGACTACAAATATGTAGGCAAAGACACCAAAGGATTCAAGGCCGAGGAGTGGTATCCCGGTGGCGAATTGGGTACGACCAACAGCACCACCGCCCACAGCTATGAGATAGAGACCGAGGCGGTGAACAGGGTCGGTCTGTTTAATGAGTTTAAAAAGGGTGAGCTGCTGTTTGAGCATGACTTCACCGTGACAAGTACCGCCGACTTCAACGGTCTGGGTCCGGCCTACGTGCGCACCTCGTGCATCGACTGCCACCCCAGTTACGGACACGGCAAGCGCACGCTGAGTTATAATGCCGACTTCATGGGCAACGGCTATCTGCTGGTCATCTACCACCCGGCGGACGGTGCCAACAGCGACGACGGGCCTTATATCTCTGAAGTGACAGGCATGCCCCAAACCCGTGCGGTGTATCCCTTCCTCCCCCCGGTAGATGAGCGAGGCATCCATCTGAGTTGGGAGAAAGTGACCGCCATGGAGAGCGGACTGCCCATGCAGTTTCCCGACGGCGAGACCTACGAGTTGATTTATCCCGAGTTGAGCATCGACATCGACGCGTTCAACACCAATCCGAAACCGACCAACTTAGCTTTCCGTTTGGAATCAACCATCGGGTTGTACGGCACCGGACTGCTCGATGCCATCCCCGAGGATTCCATCAAGAAACAATATCAGGCCGAAGCCCCCTATGTGGAGTTAAATCCCAACTTCTGGGACAAGGCTGCCAACGACTGGGCTCCAGGCGCATGGTACACCTTGGCCGACGGCACGAAGAAAATCAAGCGCTTCACTTACGCCATGACACGTGCATCGTTGCAAGACGGTGCCGGCGCCAATGCGATATGGAACATCCCCAATGTGAGCCGCAGCGACCGTCCGTACCTCTATACCACGACGGCTTGGGCCACAGCCATGTCGGAGAACCCCGATGTGATAGCCAAAATCAAGGCCGACCCCACCTCACCTTATTATAATGACGGCACAGACGAGGGCATCGCCGCTGCTGTGAAGGTGTTGCTGGATCCGAAGACCAACCTGTTTGACAATGCCTACCACAACTTCAAACCCGAGATGACCGACAAGAATTTCTGGCAGTATATGGTATGGCACAGAGGTTTGGCCGTGCCTCGCGCCCGCGACCTGAATGATGCTGAGGTGCAACGAGGTAAAGAGGTGTTCATGCAGATTGGTTGCGCCTCGTGCCACCGTCCGCGTTGGGAGACGGGCAATGACGACTATTGGGCACCATCGCCCATCTTGGCCAACAACTTGAGTCTTCCTACTTATCCGAAACAGGTCATCTACCCCTATACCGACATGCTTCAGCATCGTCTGTACATGAAAAACGGCATTCACGGTTCATGGTGCCGCACGACCCCGTTGTGGGGACGTGGTTTGTCGGGAGTGAACACTGGTGCCGAGGACCGCTTGCACGACTGTCGTGCCCGCAACGAGATAGAGGCTATCATGTGGCATGCCTACAGTGATAAGTCAGACGCTTACGCCAGCACGGTGAAGTTCTACAACCTGCCGAAAGCCGACCGCGACGCAGTGGTGAAGTTCATCAGGTCGATATAGGAAGCCTCCCCCTGCCCCCTCCGAAGGAGTCCGAGGAGGGGGTAAATACTTGCAGCAGGTGAGGCTATACCATTACGGCAAGAGGAATTCATGAGAGACGATGGTACAGATTATAATAGGAATTCCCAGGCAACACCGATGAGCAGATAATAAAAGGGCGGTTATTTACGTTATCAAGACATGAGAAAAATCCTTTACACTCTCTATGTAGCGGTCATCATCGTCATGGCCTCCGCCACCATCGTAGAAAAATACAAGGGCACAGAATACACCGGGAGCCATATCTATGGCTCTTGGTGGTTTGTGCTATTATGGGCATTGCTCACCGCCGTTGGAATCATCTGGATGGTTCGCCGTCGTATGCGCCGCTGGCCGGTAGTGCTGCTGCACGGCTCTTTTGTACTGATTCTGGCTGGTGCCTTAACCACCCACCTGACAGCTCACAAAGGCATGGTGCATCTGCGTGTAGGACAAACCGAACGCCAATACGTGCAAACCGACGACCCGCGCCACATGGTGATGACCGACCTCCCCTTTGAGTTGCGGTTGGACACCTTCATGGTCCAGTACCATGAGGGCACGATGGCAGCCTCCGACTATGTTTCGGCCTTGTCTGTCATCGACGGCGACGAGGTACGGCGTGATACAGTATCGATGAACGCCATCCTCTCGTACCACGGTTTCCGCATCTACCAAAACAGTTATGACTACGACGGTTATGGCAGTATCTTGTCCGTGAACAGCGACCCGTGGGGCACGCCCATGACCTATCTCGGCTATGCCCTGCTCTTCTTCTCGCTGATTTATATGCTCATCGACCCCAAGGGAGCCTACCGCCAGTTACTGCGCCACCCTGCGCTCAAGCGTGGAGCCTTGGCTCTTCTGATGATTGTAGGCGCGACGGGCAACCTCTTTGCCGACACGCCTCCCACCCTGCCCCGTGCCACAGCCGAGAAATTCGGACGCTTGCTTATCAACTACAATGACCGCATCTGCCCGCTTCAGACCTATGCCATCGACTTCACCAAGAAACTGACGGGACGGAAGAGTTATGCAGGTCTGACCGCCGAGCAAGTGCTCAGCGGGTGGCTGTTCTACTCTGAATCGTGGAGTGCCGAACCGTGCATCAAGGTTAAGGGGGGCGAACTGAACCATGTTTTGGGTACTGACGGCAAGGCATCGCTGAATCAGTTTTTTGACCCACAGACCGGCTATAAGCTCGGTCCGTTGATAGATGCGTATCGCCATGGCTCGAACGACGGGCTACACAAGTCGGCGCATAAGGCCGACGAGCAGTTGCAGCTCATCATGGACCTCCGCCAAGGGTTGACTTTGCGTGTGCTGCCCTACACCGACGAGCGAGGCTCCACCGTTTGGTACACCCCCTCAGACTCCATCCCCGACACCGTGGAGGGCGAGCACAAGAAATATATCACACAGGTGTTCAACTTGATGTACGATGACGTAGTGGCAGGAAACGATGAGCGTGTGAACGTCTTTTTAGACAAGATGCTCGTCTATCAACAGCAGAACGGAGGCCGTTCGGTGCCTTCCGACACACGCATCAAAGCCGAACGGCTCTACAATGCCATCCCCTTTGCCACTATTCTCTTCATGGTTTGTCTGACAATGGGATTCCTGTCGCTGGGATATTTCATGTGGCGGCTGACAAAGGCCGGCAACGACACTGCCAGCTGCCACCAACGGAAATGGCCCTTGCGGTGTTTTATGGCTGTCATGCTGATGGCATTTTTAGCCTTAACAGTCTGCTTAGTGTTGCGATGGATCATCCGCGGCACGGTGCCTATGGGCAACGGCTATGAGACGATGCTGTTGATGGCCTGGCTCATCCTTTTGGTGTCGATGGTGTCGAGCAGGTGGTTCCGCATCGTGATTACTTTCGGTTTCCTGCTTTCAGGTTTTTTCCTGTTGGTGGCGCACATCAGCAATATGGACCCGCAGATCGCCCACCTCATGCCCGTGTTGCAGTCACCTTTGCTGAGCATCCATGTATCAGTCATCATGATGTCGTATGCATTGTTGGCGCTCACCTTCCTTTGTGGAGTGATGGCCGTCATCTTGCGATTAGTCAACCGCCGCCGCCCTGAATTGATGCAGGGTCAGTTGGAGTCGTTATCTGTACTAAGTCGTCTGTTTCTCTATCCCGCCATGACCACACTCGGTTTGGGCATCTTCATCGGAGCCATCTGGGCCAACATTAGTTGGGGACAGTATTGGAGTTGGGACCCGAAAGAGACATGGGCGCTCATCACCTTCATGATATACGCCGTGGCGGTGCACCGCGGCACAGTAGCATCGATGCAGCGCCCGCTGACCTATCATATTTATATGATATTTGCTTTCTTGAGCATCCTGATGACCTATTTCGGCGTCAACTATCTGTTAGGCGGCATGCATTCGTATGCGTAGCCGATAGACAAATGCCCCATAGTGCAATCAATTCGCACGTTGAACAACAAACGATTACTTACGTTGAACTACGGACAATAATGTACGTTGAAACACGAACAATTATGACGTGATTTCAACACCTCATCAACCGAGAATCTGGTCTAAATAGGTATAGAATTTGGGATCTTCGCCAATGACCATATGATCGACTTTTCCATCGGGAGAGATGACCACTTTGGTGGGGAATCCCTGAATGCCATAGTCTTCGAGCACTTTTGAACCGTCAGGGCAATAGACATGTAACCAAGGAAGTTGAAGGTCATTGACCGCTTTTCGCCAATCACCATCCGTATCTCCACAGTCGATACCAATGATTTCAAATTTCCCTTTGTATTTGCTGTAGTATTCTTTCATCTTCGGCATACCCTTGACACACCATACGCACCAAGATCCCCAAAAATCAAGCACCACATATTTTCCCCTTAATGAACTAAGCGTGAGCGGTTTGCCCTGAATGTCTGTCAGAGTGAAATCTGGCGCATCATCCGCTGATGCCGTAGAAGGAGCGGCCTGCTGTTCCACGGACGTGGGAGCAGAGGGTGTATTCTCTGATGAAGAGGAACCATTGGAAGAGTTGGAAGTCTTGTTTCCACAAGCCATCAACGAGACGGCCATCCAAACGCCGGCGATGCCGTACAAGAACGTTTTTGTTGTCATGGTGTGCGAAAGTTGAATTTATTTCATATACGACGTGCCGTCGAAGCAATGCGTACAGACACGCTCTTTGGGCAGACCGATAGATTCGATAAGTTTCTCAAGTTTTGCGAACCTCACTGTGGTGAGACCTAATCTCCGTCCTATCTCCTCGACCATCTTCTTGTATTCTGGCGAGTCGGTGGTGGAGTATTTCTCTAAGTTTTTAGAAGCATCGCCCTCAAAATCCTTGATTACCTGACGGGTGATGAGTTCCAAGTCGCTTTTCGACGATGTAAACTGGATGAACGGACAGCCATAGACCAATGGCGGACAAGAGATGCGCGCATGCACCTCGCGTGCACCATAGTCGAAAAACATTCGCACATTGTCGCGCAACTGGGTTCCACGTACGATGCTATCATCACAGAACACCACTCTTTTCCCGTTGAGTATAGCCCTGTTGGGGATGAGTTTCATCTTCGCCACAAGATTTCTCCTTGACTGGTTGCCCGGAGTGAAGCTACGCGGCCATGTGGGAGTATATTTCAGTACCGCCCGTTTGTAGGGTATTTTACTGCCTAAAGAATAGCCGATAGCCATGCCCACCCCCGAATCGGGCACGCCACACACGCAGTCGGCCTCGGTGGGGTCTTCCTCCCCCATCAGTTCGCCGTTGCGCTCTCGCATGGCTTCCACGTTGATGCCCTCGTAATCGCTGGCGGGGAAACCGTAATAGACCCACAGGAACGAGCAGATCTGGCATCTGCTGAAAGGTTTCTGCATCACCTCGATGCCGTCGGCCCTCAGTTTAACGATTTCGCCCGGTCCCACATCACGCAGCACCTCATAGCCGAGGTTGGGGAAAGCCGCCGTCTCGCTGGTGGCAGCGTATGCTCCGTCTTTATGTCCGATGACAATCGGCGTGCGCCCCAAGAAGTCGCGTGCCGCGATGATACCGTCCTCGGTGAGTACCAGCATAGAACACGACCCTTGTATCTTTCGATACACGTTGTTGATGCCCTCCACAAAATTATGTCCCATATTGATGAGCAGAGCCACCAACTCCGTTTGGTTGATGTTGTTGGCCGACAACTCGCTGAAGTGCATCCTTTCGGCCAGCAGATTGGCTGCTATCTCACGAATATTATTGATTTTGGCCACGGTGACCACGGCATAACGCCCCAGATGTGAATTGACGATGATGGGTTGCGGGTCGGTGTCGCTAATCACGCCAAGTCCTTGATTTCCAGAAAAGTGCTCCAGTTCATCTTCGAACTTGGAACGGAAATAATTGCGTTCGAGACTGTGAATCGACCGGTTGAACCCATTGACGGGGTCGAACGTAACCAACCCGGCCCGTCGTGTACCGAGGTGCGAGTTGTAGTCGGTGCCATAAAATAAATCGTTGACGCAATCTTTAACAGAAATCGAGCCGAAAAAACCACCCATAAATGTGTATCTTATGAAATTTGCTGCAAAATTACAACATTCTCCTTGAACACGCAAAAACAGTTGATTGATTTATATCAAAAATTTCAGAATGACGAGAGCATACTGGTCAGAATGCAGACGATGTGTAAGGTTTGGCGGACATGTGCAACGTTTCAAGTTCAACGTTCTATGTCTTTTTGGGAGGAAGATTAAAAAAACGAAAAAAAACGCGGATTATCCCATTGTGTCGATAATTTGCATTATCTTTGCAAAAATTATAAAAAACACACCTATGAAGAGATTATCGTTATTACTGACAGCATTAGCTGCCACACTGTGGATACAAGCCGCCCCCGTTGACCAGCAACAGGCATTGCAAACTGCCCAGGCATATATCAACGCACATAACGCCAACCCTGCCGGCGGCCCTCGCAAGTTGAAGATGGCATACGAGTCGAAAGCCGAACTGACCAATGCCAACACCCGCACAGCCAATTATTATGTGTTCAACGTGAACGACGCTGACGGTTTCGTCATCGTTTCGGGCGACGACCGCGCCGTCACCATCTTAGGTTCATCGTCCAGCGGTACGTTCGATGCCGACCACATGCCCGAGAACCTCCGTTGGTGGTTGTCGTGCTACGACGCACAGATGGAATGGGTGAAGGCGAACGTGCCTGAGAAGACAGACGCAGCGGGGAAAGCATCCGCTCCCGCCCGTTCCTCATCGGAAGTCATCCCTCCCTTGATGACAACCCGTTGGGATCAGACACCCCCTTATAATTTCCACTGCCCTCTTGTGAACGGCGAGAATGCCGCAACGGGTTGTCTGGCCACGGCTCTGGCTCAGGTAATGAACTACCACAAGTGGCCCCAAACGGCTACAAGGAGCCTTCCACAATATCAATATCAAGACGGTTCGCGCACCATCCCCGCGCTCCCCGCAATCGTGTTCGACTGGGATCATATGCTCGACAGCTATACCCCCAACATGGTGAAAGACGGCATTGCCAACGCCGAGGTGGAAGCAGTGAGTCAGCTGATGCGTTATGCCGGCCAAATCGTTCAGATGGTTTATGGCACTGACGGCTCTGGCACAAACAAAGACTATCTCATCCCCAACAATATGGCGTATTATTTCGGTTATGCTGATACGGGTTGGGGCGCCCAGCGCTGCGACTACACCATCGGCGAATGGGAAGAACTGATAATCAATGAGTTGCGCAACGAGCGTCCCGTACTCTATTGTGGTTACACCTCAAGTTGGGAAGGACATGCTTTCGTGTGCGACGGTTATAATGGCGACGGCCGTTTCAACATCAACTGGGGTTGGGGCGGTTATGCCGACGGTCCCTACCGCCTGTCGGTGCTCGACGCCTCCTATTCGGGTGTCGGCGGTAGCCAGACCTCCAACCAATTCTCCGTAGGTCAAGTGGCCTATTTCGGCATCCAACCCACAGGCACCGACACCGAGAACCATTATAGTGAAAATCTGTCCGTATTTGAACGCCCGAGCGTATATCAGCGCACTGTGACCCGTGCTGGCAGCAACTTTAATTTCAATGTCATCATGCGCATGCCTCAGATGAACAACACCGGCGGCAACTACTCACTCTCGTTCGGTTACGACCTCTACCGCGACGGCGAACAGGTGAAACGCTTGAAGCAAATGAAATACAACCTCAGCCAGCAAAAGGCCTATCAGGTGGATACACAAGAAAAGACTGTGACGCTGAATTTCGGCGCAGGCCTTGCCGACGGCGACTATGAGATCTATGCCGTGAGCCAAAACAAGAACACCAGAGAATGGGAAAAGGACCATGGCTCTGACCGCAACTACCTGAAAGCACATATTGAGGGTAACACGCTGACACTCACACCGATGCCCGAAGGCGAGTTCACCATCAACGAAGTGACCCAGACCAAGAATGCCCTGGTGGTGAACTTCACCAACAACGGTGCGGAATACAACGGCCCGTTCTATCTCTTGAACAGCGACAAGGAGCCGGTCAGTTGGGAGCAGATTGCCGTTGAGAACGGCGAAACCGTTGACATCGCATTCTACCTTTCCAGCGACTCGCCATTCTCCATCTACGATGTGTATTACCTCTCGACCGACTACTTCCAGGACAATTGGTTCTATACGAACGCCCATTTAGAGGGTTCCGACCTGGTGAAGACCGTGAAGATACTCAACATGAGCGATGACGGAATCGTATATGGCAGCAAGGCACTTTGCCAGATTGACGTGACCAACCGTGGCACGGGCGTTTATCAACACGCCATCACCACAGAGATGAAAAGCACGGCCACCAGCAGTTCCAACACGATAGCGAAGTCGTTCTACGAAGTGCCCGCAGGCGAAAGCATCCGACTCTATTATGAGGTGCCCATCACAAAAGCGCAACGCAACAAAGAGTATGAGTTGGTATCGACGCATACCTTGCCCGACGGCACACTCATGGAAGACAAAGTGACCTTCGTCCCGAAAAACGGAGCTGTGATATGGAACGGAAAAGGTGAGATTAGCACGGCAGCCCAGCAATCGACGTTCGCCACGCCAGAAGAGGCCGCGGCTATCGACATTGCCACCGCTTATTCCACCAATGCGACCGCCAACAGCAACCCCAACACCATCTATCTGTTGGACACCTCGGTACCTGCCGGACTGAAAGGCAAGAATGTGGTGAGCAATAAGATGACCACTGGCAACATCCACCTTTACGACGGCTACGAATACTATATCCCGTCGAAATTTAACACAACCGTGACTTGCAACTATCACCGCACGCTCGATGAGGCCAACGCTTGGAGCACCATCGCACTGCCCTTCGCCCCCGTAGCCGTGACCACAGGTGGCGCCCCCATCGACTGGCAACGCAGTGACAGTGATACGGGCAAGAGCCTGTATATCATGAAGTTCGTGGCAACAAATGGCGACCAACTGATTTTCGATTACGTTGACCAGATGGAGGCCAACACGCCGTATCTGATTGCCGTAAGCGATGATTTGAAGGGTCAGGAACTGATTTTCACAGCCAATGGGCAGACCACACTCCGACCCACCCCCGAAACTCCTATCAGCGCCACTACCGGCATCTACCAGTTGACCGGCGTGAACACCCCCTCTGTTGTTGAGGGCGCCTATCTCATTGAAGGCGACTATGCCACACCCGCCAACGGTAAGGCCGTGGAACCGTTCCGTGCTTACCTGAACGCTGAGGGAGGCATCAATTACAGCCAGATGACGATTGTGACAGGCATTTCGTTGACGGGCATCCGCGACATCACGACCACGACCCATGCCGACGGGAAGATTTACAGTCTGAACGGCCAGTTGATAGGCAATGCCAACCAAGTCCAGTCACTGCCAAAGGGCGTCTACATCATCAACGGCAGGAAAATGGTGGTGAAGTAAGGTCATGAGAAATGGCGAATCAAAGCACTTGTCCTTGATTCGCTGTGATTTGCGTGACCCGTTAGATTATTCGCTATCGAAAAAAGTAAGCGTGGTGCTCTCCTGTCCCACGTTCAGTGTGACGGGAGCGCCCACCACCATCGGGAAGTTATTCAGATGGGCGTGACCAACGGGAAAGTCGTAACAGACAGGTAGGTCGGGATAGCGCCGCACATAGGTATGTATCATATCATACATATCTTCAAATCCGTTGTCCGGTTTCTTATATTTGGCAAACTTCCCCACGATCAATCCCTTCAGCCGCGAGAGCACCCCGCGCACCTCTAACATGTGCAACATCCTGTCAACATGACTGATATTCTCGCCCGTATCCTCAATAAACAGGATAATATCGGGAATATCAAGGATGTCGTACGGTGAGCCCGCCAAACCACCATAGACCGACATATTGCCACCGACGAGCGTGCCATGCGCCACACCAGTCTGGTTGAACCGATGCGACGGCACCACATATCTCGGCCAGTGACCGGTGAGCGTGGCATAGAGCGTCCGGCTCACCGTATCGCGCGTGCCCTCATACCCCAAAGCCTCGCACATACTGGCATGTATGCTCATCACGCCAGCCCTGGCCTCGGCACAGAGCAGCGCAGTGACATCGCTGAACCCGATAATCCATTTCGGGTAACAAGCGAAAGTGTCAACGGGAATCCTTGACAACACATGAGGCGCACCGTCGCCGCCACGTGTGGCCATGACCGCCTTGATGGACGGGTCGCGTAAAGCCCGCAACAAATCGCTGGTGCGCTCTTGCGGTGTGCCGCCAAATCCATGCCACGATTTGAGCACATTGGGCATGGGCACGGGAACAAATCCCCACCTCCGAAGAGCCACGCACCCGGTATCGACCATGGCCTGAGTGGCTGCCCCCGAGGGAGAGATGATGGCAATGCTGTCGCCCTGTTGCAACGGAGGCGGCATACGGAAATGAGTCTGCGCTGCGGTCGTAAGAACAACCGTCAGGCAGAATAATAATATATTGGTTCGCATATATATGCTATCCTAAACCTGCAAAAGACGAGCTAAGGATTTAAAACTTCAGGATTTCGTTCGCCTGACGAAGGGTGTTACGATAGGCGTTTCGAGCCACATCCACATCCAACACCCCGTCAGACATGGCGATGCGCAGCCGTTGCGCACGGGCAATCCGGTCGATGTCCGACTTATTGATACGATAGCTGCTATTGCTATAATAGGTCTGCCCCGACTGCGAGAACTTACTATTGGCCTGAGCCGTGTATTTCAACACATCATGATTACCGATTTTGAGCAACAAGCGGTCGCCAGCGTTCACTTTGGAAATGGGTTGATTGCTCTTGATGCCCACCGTGAGGTAGTAGGCGTGGCTACCCCCCTCAATCTGCACCGAATAGCCGATATAAACGAGCGGACTTTTCCCCTCGTCTGTCAAGACAGCGGCATGCGTAGAGACCAACCTGCGTCCGTTTCGCTTTTGGTCGAGCAAGACCTGCGAAAACGCCGAATGGGCCATCGCCATCATGAGAAACATCAGAATCCACTTTTTCATATTTACAACGTGTGCTAAAATATTAACCTCCATACAACCAAGAACAAAAAAATTCGCAATTTATTGCCTTTCGGGGTCAAAAAATAGACCTGTTCCATGTTGATGAGCTGCTTTTTGAAACGATGACGACCCGAAATAGACACTTTCACTGTTGATGAACCGCTTTTCAAAAGATGAACCGCTTTTCGAAACGTTAAATGCCGTTAAGTGGTGGGCAGAATAACAAATTATTCGTATTTTTGCATCATCAAAGCAACGCCCATGACCCTATTAGAAGCCATCAAATCGCGCCACAGCGTCAGAAGCTACGATGAGCGCGCACTGACCATCGACCAAATCCGTGAGTTGCAGACAGAAATCAACCAATGCAACGATGATACGGGTATGCACATCCAGTTGGTAGTGAATGAGCCCAAAGCCTTCAGTTCAAAACTGGCTCACTACGGTCGTTTCCAGAATGTGCGCAACTACTTCGTCATCGCCGGGAAGAAATCACGCTATCTGAAGATGAAAGCGGGCTACTACGGCGAGCGGCTGGTACTGAAAGCGCAGACGATGGGATTAAACACCTGCTGGGTGGCATTGACCTACTCAAAGAACCATGAAGTGATGAGCATCGCCGCCGACGAGCATTTAGTGTGCGTCATTGCCGTGGGCTACGGCATCAACCCCGGTGTCAGCCACAAGATCAAACCCCGCGAAAAAGTGATGAAGGCCACAGGCGAAGTGCCGGAGTGGTTCATGCGCGGTGTGGATGCCGCCCTACTCGCCCCCACCGCGCTCAACCAACAACGTTTCACCCTGACGCTGAAGAAAGGCAACCGAGTGAAAGCGAGTGCCGGCATCGGTTTTTGGACCAAGATAGACCTTGGCATCGTCCGCTACCACTTTGAAATCGGCGCCGGCATCGACAATTTCAAATGGGATCACTGAGGTTAACTCAACATTCACAATTCTTCATCGCCGCAGGCGACCATTTTTCGGTCATAGACCTCAACAACTCATCAAAATTCACCATTCATCATTCAACATTCAACATTGAAAGCCATCTGTCCTAAATGCAAGAAAAAACAAAGCCCGCAAAATACTTATTGCGAGCATTGTGGTGCGTTGCTGCATCCCCAGCACTTTTGTGAGCGATGCGGCACGTTGCAGCAGAATGGTGAGAAAAATTGCAGGAAATGTGGTGCCCCCTATCCTACCGACACGCCGCAGGAAGAGAGTGTCATGAAGCGGCCTGTGAAATTATGGAAGAGCGCGTTGGTGTTCTTTTTCATCATCGTGGCCTTAGGCACATTCAGTGTGCTGAAGAGCCGCACCAACCGTCCGTATGCCGACCAATTGGAACAGCAATATACGGAATGGAGAGACAGCGTGAGCAAGGAAAGAGCTAAAGCCGCGAAAAAGAACAAGGGGAACAAAGGAGGCAAAGGGAGCAAAAAGAACAGCAAAAACAAAAACCAAACGGGAAAGAAGTGACGCGATTGATTGTTGGTCACGTTATAATGGTATAACGTTGAAACCATTACGATTTCTATAAAACGACAATCCTACCTTTGGACATTTCTTTTCGGGGGAAAAGATGAGGCTTATGCCTTCAATCGTTTGGCTTTTCGCCGGAGTTTCCACTTGTAAAACATGTGCCACCACCGCGAGACGGGGCGCCCCCATAGCGTTTCAGAAGGGAACTGCCAGGCATAATGCAAATTACGATAAATCTCGACAAAGTATTGCGTATAAACCGATTTTCCTTTAAACGCATAGCGGTCGTCGCTCCGTCCGAAATTGCCGGCCTTCATGATTTCATCAAAGAGCATCCGTCCCACCTTCTCATTCGGTTCCACCAACAAATACTGTTTGTCTAAGCCCAACTGCTCGTGAAGCACCCACATCATGGCAGCGGCAAACTTCTTCATATTCAGCCGTTTGAGCAGTTTCACGTCCGCCTGTCGCTCCTCTTCCGTGAACCCACGGCGCAGCAGATAGTAATAATCAATCACCTGACGCAGTCCCACCCCTTCGAAGAAGAAATGGTGCATCACATGCGAGAGTTGGAAAATGCGGTTGAAGCTGTCGGTTGGCACACATATTTTCCCCGCGTTATCCGGCAGACTGACGATAGAGCGGAACTGTTCCCCTTTCACCTCGTCGAAATATTTGCGCAAACGTCTTTCGTAGAAGAGATTGCCCATAAACGACGGTATGATGTGAATCTCGACCACCGTATCATCGAACACGGGGAAATCAATATGGTGGTATTCAATATCAGAATCCGGCGACACCCGCATAATATAGCGCAACAAATCGTCGGTGGAAAGGTTAGTCCACAAATCGATGTCACCCGAAGTGCGCATCATGGGGTCGGGATACATGAGCGCGTTGCCTTGCCCTTTGAGTAAACAAGCCTTGATGCCCTCCTTTTTATAGAGCAAGTAGGTAACTTTCGCCGCCGCCCGGTTGACGCGCTGATTCTCGCGCACAATCTCCTCGTTGGCAGAGAACCACTCAATGATTTTATATTTATCGGGGCGCGAGGGATGCTGCTCCAACTTTTTCAGTCCATGATAGAGCACCCCCACAATGGTCTGCGACTGTCCGAACTCGAGTAGCGCATCCCAGTCCATCTCTTCGATGTGTTCAGGCACGGGGCACTGATCATCGAGCGCGAAACGGAGGAAAGAAAGAAACAAGTTTTGAGTGTTGAATGTTGAATTTTGAATGTTGAATTATCGCCTGCGGCGATGAAGAATTAAGAATGTTGAGTTTTGAATGTTGAGTGTTGACGAGTTGTTGAGGTCTATGACCGAAAAATGGTCGCCTGCGGCGATGAAGAATTAAGAATGTTGAGTTTTGAATGTTAAATGTTGACAAGTTGTTGAGGTTTTCATTTCTTTCTAAAAGACAATAGTCAATTCTCAACTTCCTTTTTGGTCCAATTCGGAGAAGACAGAGTTTTTGGATATGTATTCCGGCACGATATCCTTCATTTTCGCCACGATACGCATATCATCGAAGGTATCTGCGATGTCGATGAGCTCGTCAATATCGCGTTTGACCGCATCAAAATCATACTCACGCACACATGCGATACGTATCTTCTTATGGAAAGAAGGCTTCGTGTTCTCATCATCAGAGAGCACCTCCTCATAGAGCTTTTCACCCGGTCGCAATCCCGTGTATTTGATTTCCACGCCCTTCGCGCCGCTCAGTTGAATCATCCTTCGCGCCAGGTCGGCGATTCTTACGGGTTTGCCCATATCGAAGACGAAAATCTCACCACCCTTGCCATGCGTTCCTGCCTCCAACACCAGTTTGCAAGCCTCGGGAATGAGCATGAAGTAGCGGATGATATTCGGGTCGGTGACCGTGACGGGACCACCAGCTTTGATTTGCCGTTCAAAGAGCGGAATCACCGAACCGTTCGAGCCCAGCACATTTCCGAACCGGGTGGTCACGAACTGAGTCACACCTTTCACCTTTCCCTCCTTGATAGCTTGGTCCAGACTCTGCACGTAAATCTCACAGATACGTTTTGAGCATCCCATCACATTTGTGGGGTTCACCGCCTTGTCGGTCGAAAGCATCACAAATTTCTTCACCCCGTATTTCACACTGAGGTCAGCAATCACCTTCGTGCCATACACATTGTTTTGTATGCTCTCCGAGGGGTTGTCCTCCATCATCGGCACATGCTTGTAGGCCGCAGCATGGAACACATAGTCGGGTTTGAACTGCCGGAAGATGACCTCCATCCTGTCGTGGTTGGAGATTGAGCCCACCACGGTAGTCGTCTTAATCTCCGGCCATTGTTTGGCCATCATGAGTCGGATGTCATGCTGAGGCGTCTCCGCAATGTCAATGAGCATCAGTTCCGCCGGGTGATAGTCAGAGATTTGCCGCAGGATCTCACTACCGATACTGCCCGCCGACCCGGTGAGTAAGATTCTCTTCCCCGTCAGCATCTCCCCCACTTTCGGCATATCCACCTCTATCTCATTACGCGGCAACAGGTCTTCGATGCTGATGGGCTTCAGTTTTGTCGGGTTAAACTCCTCGTCAGCCTGCCACTCTTTGACGCTCTCAGCCATGTAAATCTTGACGTCGGCATCAATGAGATAGTCTTGCAGTTCCTGGTTGTCACGGAACGATTCATTCTGCAGAGGCGACACGAGCACCGCCCCAATATTCATCTCCTTGAGCAGTTCGGGGAAATTCTTGCTCACTTGAAACACCTTCACCCCCATGAGCAGGTTGTTGACCATCGTGTCATCGTGCGAGATGAAGCCCTTGAGCTGGAATTTCGAGTGTTTGTTGTTGCGGATGTTCTTCGCCAGTCCCACGCCGCCGTCGGCCACGCCATAGATGAGCGTACGCTCGCCCTTTTCCGAGCTGAACACCACATCGTAGAGCACCTTCACAATCACCCTCATGGCCCACATCAGGATGGTGGCCACCACATACATGGCGATAATCTGGCGACCTTGCAGACGGACGAAATGCCAGTCGGTATAGAACACCGGATAATGGAAGATGAGCGCAAGCGCACAAGAGAGCGCCATGGCATACCCCACGCGTTGCAAATCAACGAACGACGAATAGCGCAGCACCCCACTGTAGGTATGGAAGATGCGGAATCCGATGAGGTTGAAGCACATATACAACCCAATGGTTTTCGACAGAATGGCGATATTGCCCAGAGTGACCGCCCCGTTGTAATACATCCAAAACACGAACAGGCCGGATATATAGCATATCAGGCAGTCCATGATAAACACCATCCAATAAGGCAAGGCGTTTCTGGAGAAATACCAGTTGAGTATTTTATCAATCAGTGCTTTCATTATCCTTCTTTTTGGGGGTAAGAGGTGAGGGGTGAGAGGTAAGAGAATACTCAATCAAAAGAGTAATGGCTCATTTTAACACCCCAGGGTGTTGCCCTGGGCTAAGTGCTTGCTGCTCTTTCAGAGCGCCTTTAACTCCCCTTTACGACCTTGATGATTCTTTCGAAATCCTCATCCGTTACCATGGGACCTGAGGGCAGGCAGAGTCCTTGGGCAAAGAGCCGCTCCGACACGCCGTTGACGTATGCCGGTGCGTCTTGATAAACGGGTTGGGTGTGCATGGGTTTCCACAGCGGACGACTCTCCACCCCCGCCTCATCAAGCCGTTGACGCAACTGTTCATAGTCAAATCCCGTCTTCGCGGGGTCGATGATGATGGTGTTGAGCCAGTAGTTAGGCTCCATATAGTCTTCCGGTGCCAGGTGCACATCGATGCCATCGATATCAGCAAAAGCCTCGTCATACATCTTCGCCAACCGCTGGTGATGACGCAGATGCTCATCCACCACCGTCATCTGTCCGCGTCCGATGCCGGCGCACACATTGCTCAACCGATAGTTGTAACCAATCTCCTTGTGCAGGTAGTAAGGTTCGGGTTCACGGGCCTGCGTGGCATAGAACATAATCTTGCGTTTCACCTCATCGTCAGAACAAATCAGAGCACCACCGCCCGACGTCGTAATCATCTTATTGCCGTTGAACGACATGATACCGAAGTCGCCGATAGCCCCCACCATTTGTCCGCGGTATTTAGAGCCGAAGCCCTCGGCCGAGTCTTCAATGACAGGAACCTCATAGCGTCTCGCCACCTCCATGATCTCATCGATATAGGCCGGCATGCCATAGAGATAGACCGGCACGATAGCCTTCGGTTTGCGTCCCGTCTTCGCGATGCGGTCGCGTATAGCCTCCTCCAGCAGGTTGGGGTCCATGTTCCACGTACGCTCCTCGGAATCGATAAACACCGGTGTGGCCCCGAGATATTTGATGGGGTTGCACGAAGCGGCGAAGGTGAACGACTGACAGATGACCTCATCGCCTGGTCCGATGCCCAGATAGACCATGGCCAGATGAATGGCAGCCGTGCCGGCCGAGAGCGCCACCACTTTCTTGTTGTTGCCCACAAACTGTTCCAGGTCTTGTTCGAAAGCATTCACGTTCGGTCCGAGAGGCACCACCCAGTTGGTGTCGAACGCCTCTTGGATATATTTCATTTCATTGCCGCTCATGTGAGCCAGGCAGAGGTAAATTCGTTTCATATTGACTATTTTAGAATACAATCTTTTGGCGGTTTTCGACCGCAGTCACTTCATTTAGTGATTTTTATTTGCGTCAGTTTTGTTTACAGCCTGCAAAGTTAACACTTTTTTAAAATTCCGCCAAGTTTTACGAACATTTTAATATTTCCGCTGTTTCAGAAGAGGACCCCGCCACAAAGACATAAAACATTGATGCCCAAGGCATTAGAAACGCCGCTTTATTTAGATCTAGCCGCCGCGAAAGAATTTCTGAACCACACCACGGGATAGAACAACCATGTTCTGTTGGCCATCATCAGGAATCGGTCGGGATTCTTGCGCCCGGTTTTTTTGACGGGGTACAAATTCATCTCACGATACCTCTCAATAACAGGCTTTAACTCCTTCACCGAGAAATGGTCCAAGAACATGCCCCAGAAAAAGCCCATGACACTATAATTCAGCGAACGCATCATCTGAGCTTTCATCTCTTTGCTCTCCACCTTTTTGATCTCCTCCCAAATAAGCCGGTGCATAAGTTGCGTATCCTCAGCGTTCTTCTTCAGGCTCTCGTGCGAGCGGTTGCGGAGGGTGGAATAGGGATTGCTGCTGTTGTAGTAATACCCGCATTCGGGGATGCACTCCACGTGCTTCAGCCGTGAAAAGACCATCAGGTCGAAATACCAGTCCTCAGTGTTGCGCGTTCCTTCAGGGAAACGGATATCGCCGATGGCCGAGCGTCGGAAGATGCGGTTCCACAAATACAGATACGACCCCGAGCGCATCAGTCCCAGACCGTCCAGGCTCACACTCTTTTTGTATCTTACTTTAGGAACCTCGCCCTCCTCGCTCCAGTCAAAGTGGTTGAACCCGAACATCTCCGTATCAGGCTTCTCCTGATAGATTTGCCACACCGTATCCAGGATTTTGGGGTTAATGCGGTCATCGGCATCCACGAACCAAATGTATTCCCCTTGAGCCGCCTCTATCCCCATGTTGCGGGCAGCCGACGCCCCCCTGTTGGGTTGTTGTATCAGCCTCAGGTTATGGTGTTTCCGTGCATAATCCTTCACCACCTCAGCCCCGTTGTCCTTGCTGCCATCATCAATCACAACAACCTCATACTCGCCCTTATCAAGCGAGTTCTGATAAATCGAATCCAATGCCACCGTAATAAAACGCTCAGCATTGTAGAGGGGGATGACGAAAGAGAGGAACATAAGTGTATTATAAATGTCTAATAATACGTGCTGGATTCCCAACCGCCAACACGCCATCAGGAATATCCTCAATAACAACAGCCCCAGCTCCTATCACGCTCCATTTTCCCACTTTCACGCACTGTATGACAGTGGCTCCGGCTCCTATCCATGTACCTTCTCCTATCTCGGCGTCTCCACACACCGTGGCATGAGGCGAGAGGTGAACATAGTCTCCGATTCGACACTCATGGTCCACACAGGCTCCTGTATTGATAATACAATGGCGGCCAACCTTTACCTCTGTCTGAAGAATAGCCCCTTGCATGACCACACTTCCATCCCCCACTGTAGCAGAAGGAGAAACAATAGCAGTTGGTGAGATTGCCGTAGCAAAAGTAGTATCCAATTTCTCATCCAGCATTTTCCTCACCCTGTTGCTCCCAATACTTAATATCATAGGAGTCTCACCCGAAAAGACATGCCTGACGGGTTTACCCTGTAAGACATTCACCTCCAGATTGTCATCTATCAATGCTTCAACATCTATTCCATTTTGCCTGAGGATATCAATGATAACCTTGGCGTGTCCACTTGCACCATATAAGAACATAATAATCTTCTAATTGTTTCCGTTAAATGGTTCCATTGTTACAGACCCTTCGTGCGCGATACCTTCTCGTTTTACCACTGTTTTTATAGTAAACCATATTACTTTTAAATCCGTCATGAGCGACAAATGGTCCACATACCATACATCATATTCAAATTTTTCTTTCCATGAGATGGCGTTTCTGCCATGACATTGAGCCCATCCCGTTATGCCTGGCCTCACCTCATGTCTGCGGGCTTGTTCGGGAGAATAGAGAGGCAGATATTGTACCAATAACGGACGCGGGCCGATGAGAGCCATATCCCCTTTGAGTACATTGACCAGTTGCGGCAATTCATCAAGCGACGTTGACCTGACGAATCTCCCCACTTTAGTCAATCTTACCTCATCAGGCAGCAGATTCCCATATTCATCCCGTTCATCCGTCATTGTTTTAAACTTGATAACCTTAAAAATCCTATTGTCCTTTCCTGGTCTCTCCTGGAAGAAAAACGCTCCACTACCCTTATTGGCGAAGTGCAACCAAATCGTGACCACCAACAACAAAGGCGACAGACATATCAGTGCCAGCAACGCAATGATGAAATCTATTATCCGTTTAAAACCGTGTTTGTACATTTATATAGCAGCAAAGAAGCCTGTAATTTGTAAAGCCCTCACTTTTTCTTTTGTATTTCCTCCTGATACATCTTGAGCAACGCCGCCCAAATGTCCTCTTGTTTAAAACGCGACACTATCATGCTGCGCGCATTCGTTGCCAACGCAGCCAAAATGTCAGGTTTCGA
Organism: uncultured Prevotellaceae bacterium; assembly: GCA_946404865.1. GTDB lineage: Bacteria > Bacteroidota > Bacteroidia > Bacteroidales > Bacteroidaceae > Prevotella. The sequence goes on along the minus strand of CAMJFC010000005.1, from coordinate 12,634 downwards.
CAGGAACATCTCCATGGCCGTTTGCAATTGTTCAGCATCTTTAGGAGGAACAATAACACCATTCTCTCCCTCTACAATGATTTCATTACAACCACTGATATCAGTCACGATAGACGGCAGTCCCAAACATCCGGCCTCTAATACGACATTAGGGAAACCTTCGCGATAGGAAGGGAACACCAGTGCGTCGGCCGCCATTAGATAAGGACGCACATCATCTTGGTTGCCGGTCATGATGGTAGAAGCATCTGAAAGGAAGAACGATTCCGCCTCAGGACTAATCGGATCCAACTCTTTCTCGTATGGCCCCACCAAAACCAATTTCATCTTGGGATATCGAGGCGACAAATTCTTCATGGCCGTTGCCAATTCATTCATACCTTTGTCGCCCACAATCCTGCCTACGAATACGAAGGCGAACTCATCGTCTTCAATCCCCATCGACTTTCTGAAATCCTCGCGGCAGCCATATTTCTTTTGTGTCGCTTCTAAGGAGTAATAATTCACGTCCTTGCCATTGATATTACCATAATGTATTACCTCCAATGGCTTCTTGGTGATATGGTCATCCATCAGTATTTTTTTCACCCCCTGTCCTTCAGGAATCACCTTGTTGGCCGCCCAACAAGTGATTTTCTCCATCGTTTTGAGCAGCGTACGTAGTTTTCCCTCAGTCCCAAGGTACCTTAGTCCTGTAACTAAATAGATACGATGCGGCACCCTTGCCATCTTAGCAGCCACCATAGACAGAAGACTCCCTTTAGGCGTATTGGTATGCACGATTTCTGGCTTTTCCTTTCGGAAGAAACGATAAAGCGCGATAAACGACTTGATATCAGACCAGATGCTGATTTCGCGTGCAATATGTATTTCCTCCACCCGTATGCCTTCACGGTCGCGCACCAATTGTATAAAACCGTCTTCGCTTGTCACCCCCACCACATCGAAGAATTGATTAAGGAATTTGAGCTGACCTGGTAACAATATCGCCAGACTTTGCGAAACGGTTGTCACGCGTATGAGTTTTGGCCTTCGCCTTTCCTTTGTACCCTCTCCCACAGAAGGAGCTACCTCTTTAGACATTTGATTAACTACGATTAATACTAATGATAAATGGACAATAATTTACAAAGCTTTTCTGATTTTCGGCAGCACATACGGCACGACAATGCGATTGAACACGAAGCTGGCGGGTTTATAGAGCCATCCATGCCGCATCACGCTGTTCATCACGCCCACGGTCATCTTGTGTTTCATCCCCCCAGCTGTTCGCAATACGGGATAGAAACCAATGTCACGGCACTTTTTCATCACCTCCTTATATTGTTTCCGGGTATATTCGGCAGAGAGGATACGACTGAAACCGAACATTTTCTTTGAGTTGACCGACTGGATACACGCATCATAGAGCGGCGAGCCCTTAAGAATGCCATACTGCTCCATACACGCCATGATGTCGGCATAGGAATCGAGATAGTCATCCACACAGCGACGGGTATGTTCCACCGAACGCCGTGTTGTGGCACTGCCCTCATGAATCACATAACGGTAGAATCGCGCACGTGTTGAGACCATGCGCGGATTGGCGATATACACCGATGACGAAAAGAGTTGGTCTTCACCCACAATATACTTCTTGAAGCGCAGATGATGCTTATCAAGGAATTCCTTGCTGTAGAAGCAGAGCCAACAGAACGAAGGCAGTCCGCTCTGCATGATGAGTTCATGTCCCGTGCCGTCGAAGTCGATCGTGTTGTCTATCTCATTCTTCTCCCAGTTGTCGTAACTGCTGTAGTAGTGAATCACATCAATATCATCGCGGTCGCGGAAGTGCTCAAACGCCAGATTCAATCCATTGTCGAGTAGGTAGTCGTCCGCATCAGCAAAGACGATATATTTGCCACGAGCGTGCTCCATGCCGTTATTGCGCGCCGCCGACACACCCTGATTCTCCTGACGGATGAGTCGGAAGTGAGGATATTTCTCGCAATACTCCTCACAGATAGCCACCGAGCCGTCTTTTGACCCGTCGCTCACGAGAATCACCTCATATTCCCCATCACGCAGTCCCTGACGAAGTATCGAATCGAGGCACTTCCGCAGATACTGCTCCACGTTATATACCGGGATGATAATGGAAATGAGGGGGGAATCTATTTTCTGAATAATTTCTGACACAGATAATATTTCACACGAAAGATTATTATCTAAGGAATTTGGGAATATAGGAAGGGGACTGCAATGTCACCTTTTCATCTGAATTTCAATCTTTTAATTTCTTTTTATTCAATTATCCAATTGAATGTTTTGAAGATTCTTAATTTGTATCTAAAAGATAAAATTTTGGACTCATACTTCTATGATATCTTGCCTAAACGCACGTTCTGCTTTCAGTTCTTTAATAAACTCTTCATCAGATATACCATCGTCACCCCAGATTCCATAAAACTCTTTGGCTGAAATCTTCCGTTCTTGGTTAGATTGTTTCAATGATTGAGTTAGATAGATAATCAAATCCATCTTTTCGTTATCATTCAAATTTTTTAAAACATCCCAATATGCAGGTTGGGGAGTGAGATTCGATATTGTATTCATATTAGTGCAAGTGAATTGATGCAAAAATACTAAGAAAGAATGAAAAAACAAAAAAAGAGAGAAATTTATGATACAATCACGCCCAATTGTTAAAGTTTGACCCTCTCAAACTCCGTTTGGCCGATTTTGGCCGCATATTCGGGGAAGGCCGAGGGCCACATGCCCGGCCCCACGATATTATACACTTTCTTCGCCCCGGCAATCAGATAATAGTCGAGAAACATCTTGATGTTCTCACCATCATCCGTGTGCCCTGCCGTGTCGATATGTTTCACAGTGCCGGGCACCACATACACATCCGGCATCTCACGCTTCGCGTAAGCGATAAACGTCATACTGTCGGAGGCGAGCATTACGCGGGGAGGGTTGAGGGTTGAGGGCTTGAGGGTTCCCTGCACCAACTCCTTTATTTTATCAATAATCCTGTTCATCAGACCTTCACGCTCTTTTTCGGGCAGTTCGGGATTGATGTCAGTTTCCGTCTTGTCCCCTAACAGATTCAAGAAACGGGTGTGGATGACGATATAGTCCGACCCTATCTCCTTCTGATAATGGTCAAGATACTGTTGGAGATAAGAAGTCGGTTTGAACAACTCATGATACAGCTGTCCCCATTCATAGTCGGTACCGAAATGCTCGTTAATCTTGTCAAGCGAGTTATATCCGTAATAGAAATGCGTCTGTCTCCTCCTGTTTTTGAAGATGCGGCTTGGCGCGTAGCACTCGCCATAAGCGATGACCGGCCTCGACTTCGGGAACCGCTCCACCAGTTCGCCTTCGCGCAACCGCCAGTCGTAGTCACGCGGTTCCAGGTACGTCTCCAAGCGGAAGGGATAGGTGAACAAAATACGGAACGGTTTTCCCTGCGATTTTGCCACGGCATAGATGGAGACAAGCCCTTTCAATCGGTCGAACATACCACCATGCCCCATCCTGCCGTCCACGCGGAAGACATAAAGGGGTGCCTGCTGCGTTCGGACCGCCCCCACCTTCTGTCCATCAGAAGAGTCCCCTTCCTTGGAAGGTCGTACGGGGGAGGCTTTATAATACTTCCACATCAACTTCGGTTCACGCCAAAGGACGTCAAAGAGACGGACGAATATATTACGGGACTTAGACATATTATTAATTACAGGTATTCAAACCGTTATAAGAGCATAAGACAACAGCATTTTATTGTTTAAACAATTTATTCTCCATCGGCTTAGTTATGGCGTTGATTATAATCGAAGAAATATAACTCATCACTAAAACAACAATGAGCACCACAACAGGATACCTCAAAGAATACAACTCATCTTTCAGTAAAATAAAACAAAACCATGCATGGATAAACCACATATTCATAGAATGGTCGCCTATTTTTGACAGCACCCAATCCAGCAGTTTAGGTCTCGGCAACTTGACAAAAAGCACGACAAATGCCAAAACATAGAATGGGGTAAACAATGTTGAATGAAGGACGCTATATATTACCAATAATACGATGAAAAGTAAAGTGGCGACACTCCTTTTTAGGGATATTTTGTTAATGACATCCGCCTTTTTAAGGCAAGCACCCCACATAAAGGGGCAAAGATAAAAGAAAAAGCGCTCGGGTATCTCCCAAAACAACATATCACCATATTTTCCATACAATGAGCCTGCAATTCCATATAAAACAAATGTTGCTATCCCGACGAAGACCACACCAAATCGATCTAACAACTTAAAAAGAACGGGGTATAACAGTGATAGCAAAACGTATGGAAGTAGGAATTGACACACAGGATTCCAAGAAATATGTATCGATGAGTAATTGAGGAATACATCTGAAACATTAATAGGATAAACAGCAGGGTTCTTTAATAGAACTGCAACTGTTGAAAAGAGAAATAAGATTATCCAATAATGAATATACAACCGAAACAAACGAGAATAGCGATGCTTATCACCTTTTTCTCTTACACAATAGAGTCCATATCCACCCAGGAACAAAAAGAAAGCTACCGGCTCTGACACCTTCCCTAAATATTCCCATAGTATATGTCCGTTAACAACGACCCAGTTGTCCAACTGATTTGCCCATATATGGACTACTAGCATCATTAAAAATGCCAATCCTTTTAATATCTGGGTTTCGCAACGCGTCATTCTTTCTATCAAATAACAAACATTACCAATAGGAAAACAATTCTATTGGTTTTTACCTCATCATACCTCTCCACCATCTTCCCCAAATCATACTCTTTCGCCCGTTGGTAGCATTTCTCCGCCACCTCAGCATAGTAATCGCGGTCATCTGCCTCCCACAGCCACACGCATCACGCCAGGCATCATGCGTTTGAGCAACAGATAGATGGCCACACTAATATATGCCACCAATATCGGAATGCCTATCTGGAGTATCATCGCCGTGAAGTCATTCAATGGTACTATTCTGCTCAAAATGACGAAAGGCAAATGAACGATGAACATGTGGAAAACATAGATAAAGAACGAACTCTCTTCTTTCCATTTCCTCAGCTGTAATTTCCCCTTAAGAATCCCCTCTGCAGCTAATAGAGGAATGGTCAACACGCCTGTCAAGAGACATAGACGGTTGACCGCAAACGAATAATAACCTGTGCTCCACAGACAAGTATCCGTCACTACCAAAATGAAATAGCCCGCTAATAATCCATAGCGATAACCCCAAAGCTTATCAATGAAATTGCATTTATGAATACTGAACCATGCACCTAACATATAGGGGAATGAACTCCGCAATCCCACTCCAGGGATATAATGCCATTGAGCAGAAAGAAACACAACCGCCATCAAAAGGACAACAAAGATGCCGAAGCGAGGTTTCAGTATCCGATAGACGGCAAACGACAAGAGATTGATGATAATCAAATCACGGATGAACCACAAGGGTATCAGGCCTTGACTTAAATCCCAATAAGTATTCAACACCTCAAGAGGAGCCATGCTCAGAAAACTCACCTTATAGGTCAATAACGACGGAGCCACCAACCCTAACAACGCCACATAGAGCAAGAACACTGTATTCCACAGGAAATAAGGGATGACCAACGTACGAAACCGACTTTTCAACTTTTTAATATACACCTGTCTGTTCCATTCTTCTACACGGTAAAAGAAGAGGAAACCAGACATGAAGAAGAACAATGGCACCGCTATTTCGCCCAAGTCAGCCTTTGCGACATGGTCAAATATGGCGAACGCAGGATATTCTTCTGCCGTGATAGTGTTCCCACCTGCAGCTCTTCCTAAGATGAACGTATGCAACAGCACGATGCCTACTATCATTGGAAAGCGCAGCCATGAAATGGTCTGCGACAGGCACTTATCATCAATATTTATGGTTTTCACGAATATCACAGCTTCAGTTTATTCTGATTGGCATGATTTCAAATGGAATTAAACCGTACATCTGCCAGATAAAAAAGAATCAACGAATCAATTTGGTTATCGAATCAGCCACTATTTTAGCTGCTTTCCATGACCAATGGGTATCATTCTGATGATAAATGTCTTTCTCCCCATGTTTCAACAAGGGGTTCAAAACTTCTTTTCCTATTACTAAATTACTTTTCTCGGGAAATAACAGCCGAAAATCTTCATTGATAGTCTTCCGTTCATATGGGTTGAAAATGATATAATCTTGATACATATCATATTTATCGGGACAAACCAAGAAAATGACATTTACACCTTTTTCGTTACACTTATTTTCAACGAGCTTCAAATGTTCCAACAACACCTTTTCGTCATTTTTCTCTATATGGAAAGAATTTAAATCCGAATCATAAAAATACAATTCATCTCCTTTTTCACCAGAGAACAGTTTCTCTGACAATTTACACTTTTTTACAGGCTCTTCATATCCTAAACGTAAAAGAAACCAATTTTTCATTTCCAACAAAGACCAACTTTCTTCATGATAGTTCTTAGAAGTGTCATATGCCTCCCTTTTGTGGATTGAATCATTCCCAACCTTCACCGCCTTCAACAAACCTACTAATTCCCTCTCCACATTTTCTACAATGATGGTTTTCACATTTGTTGAATCTATAAAGCCCAAATTACACAGATCATAAGCCGTTTGGTATTCATTTGAACTGACATAAAAATTCATGACACTCATTCCACTTGCTGCAATATAATTCAAATAAGCATCTTCACCCTCTCTTGAAAAAGAATCCCCTATCACTAACACATCTACAACCGTGTCTCTTAATACTTTTTCATCTGTGAAATTTGTAAAAAACTCTTGATGCAATTCGCTCTCGATTCTGGCTGGTGTTTGAAATTTGCCCAAAATACCCAAATCGCCATTCATATTCGGTCTGACTTCTATATTATAGTAAGCCATTAATGCCAGGGTTACCAAATATATAGGTAAAACAGTATAGCAAATCTTAATCAAAAACTTTTTCATTCAAAACTGGAAGTAGATAAATGTTTGCACCTCTCCTGTATTCAACACGATTAATACCAGCAACCCCATGTAAGTACAATAGCGGATAAGACTGTAACGGAATATTCCCGTAGAAGAGAATTGTAAGGCATGAGTCTTTTTTCGTTGCAACCACTCAACCAACATTAGACACGATGCGAGCAAGAGTGGTTTTACAAAGAATCCAATAGGCCCAACATAATTAACGTGAGTAAACATTCCTTTCAAGAAATCAACAGCCTGCGACATATTCTCTGCGCGGAATATAATCCATCCAATCACAGCCAAGAAGAAAGTAAGAATCATCTGACTCAGTTCTTTAACGTTTGGCATCTTCCTTCCATCCGCTACTACATTCTTAAATTTTGTGTTAATGCCGAGGATATTATATATTGCTAATAATGTCGCATGAAAACAGCCCCAACAGACAAATGTCCAATCAGCTCCATGCCATAACCCGCTTATCCCCCATACAATAAAAACATTTCTGATGATTTTCCACTTATCACATCTACTCCCCCCCAACGGGAAATAGATATAATCGCGAAACCATGTAGTTAAAGAGATATGCCATCTACGCCAGAACTCAGGGATACTTCTGGAAAAGTATGGGAAATTAAAATTCTGCATAAGATTAAAGCCAAAAAGTCGCGCACAACCAATTGCGATATCAGAATACCCGGAAAAATCGCAATAAATTTGGAACGTAAACAGCACTCCCAATAGTAAAAGTTGTACGCTGCTCAGCGTTTGATAATCCCCCCACATCTGATTAACGATTGCGGCACAGTTGTCTGCAACTACCATTTTTTTTACGAATCCCCACAACATTTGCCGACAGCCATCAACAGCTTTACTATAGTCAAACCGCCTTTTATTTTGGAATTGTGGCAACAGATTCGTTGCACGTTCTATAGGTCCTGCAACCAACTGAGGAAAAAAACTAATATATGCAAAGAATTCGATGACATCATTTGTCGGTCTGATTTTCCCTTGATACACATCTATAGTATAACTCAAGGCTTGAAATGTATAAAAACTGATACCAACAGGTAAAACGATATTCGCCGTCACCCAATCTATGTGGAGACCAACATGAGAGAGTAGTAATTGAAAATTCTCTATAAAGAAATTTAAGTATTTAAACACAGCTAAAATCGAAAGATTGATGACAATATTAGCCGCACTAATGATTTTTTGCTTAGAACGCTTACCTTCAAACTTAGCTAACAACAGACCTGAAGCATAACTACACAAAGAGGTAAAAGCTATTAAGCCCAAGAAGCGCCAATTCCACCAGCCATAAAACACATAGCTAACGAATACTACCCACAGATTTTGAAGCCGACGATTATTTATCAGCCAATAACTTGCGAACGCTATGGGTAGGAATACAATAAAAGCAAAAGAATTAAATAACATGATGGATAGTTGAGATTTTAATATGACGCCTTAAAGGGCATTCTCATTTTCGTCCTCCAGTCAAAACTGCCATGGTCTTTGGAGTAATTCTTTTTAATCCAAAATAAGCATAACAAAGTAACACCGTAACGACAAGAGGGATTATCCACTGCATCAAAGAAGCCATCGCACCATTAGGAGGAAGCACTAAAACCCACAATTTATTAGGAATATTCATTATGAACATGTGTGTTACATAAACAAAAAAAGAACTTTCTGACAATCTTTTCCCATCCTTTATGACTCGATGCTCTAACAAATAATTGATATTAGAGAACAACAAAAAAACGCCCAATAGTATCTCAGATTGTTGAAGCATTCTGTTTGGACTACCCTCGAAATGTAAAACAGTGACTACAAAAACAATAACAATAAATAATATATTTAACAATGACAATAGCTTTCGACTAACCACTATGAATTCTTTTCTGTGGATGGCAAACCATGCTCCCAAAAAATAGGGAACAAGACTTCTAACGCCTATGTATGGAATAGCATAAACAGAAAAAGAAACCAACAAAAAAGGTATCACAAAAAGCGGTAGAGCCAACCATTTCATCTTTTTCACTAGATAAAACCCTGGCAGAGCTAAAATATTTAGGATCATCAAATCTCGAATAAACCATAACGGCGCAAGAACAGGACCAGAATTGAACCCTAAATACAAATCTAAATATTGTATTGGTGTATATTCCGACAATCCCCAATCCCCGATGGTCAAAACTTTTGACAAGACTAAATAATATATAAGAAAAAGCGTATTCCAAATCAAATATGGAACTAATAAAGAGATAACCCGTTTCTTCAGTTTTTCTTTCCAAACTTCAACACTCATTTCTTTTCCACAAAAGAAGAGAAAGCCAGACACTAAGAAAAAAGCAGGTACGCCCAAGTCGCCGATTTCTCTCTGAGAAACAAATTGTACAACATCCAATAAAGTAAATTTACCCACAGGGATTTCTACTCCTTTAGGGTAAGATTGTCCTAATACGATTGTATGGAGTAATACAATTAAGAAAATGAGTGGGAATCGACTTGCTGTAATTGTTTTTGAAATGCGCTCAGTCATGTTTAATCATTGAAAAATGCCACATAATCAAAATCATCTAAAAATCTTTTCACACTAAGCAAGGATTTATACTCAAGTATTTTTCCAAATTTCCAATCTTTATAAAAATGATAACCATGATAAAACGAATACTCTACACTTTCATTATATGACGATAAAACAGCTTTTTTGTAGGGTAACATTGAGAAACGCTCCAAAAATTCTTCTGACACATGAGGTCCCTCATATAAAACATAAATATGATTAAGATCGACCCTTTTCATTCTTTCTATCCACTTCTTACGACCGTCTTCAAAAGACTTATAATGAGTGAAAACGATATCAATGGTTTTACCCTCATAACAGATGTAACCAGCAGGATGATGGTATTTCATATAGTCCAACTCATATACATCTTCATGCAAAAGGTTTCCAATATTTTCAACAAAAAACAAAAATTCGTTCTGATTGCGTATTCCCATATTGATAGTTGGAGTATTAAATGGAAGGCCCAAATCATGTAAAATAACTCCACCAGTACAATTATTACATAACAAACAGACATTCTTATTGTGATTCTGTCTCCGTTTATTGCTCAAATAATAATTTCTTAATGGGGACATAATTTTAAACGCAAGTCCCACTAAGCATTTCTTAAAAGAATAGGACATATTCTAAAAAAATGACTGACAGACAAATGTTTCGAGATAATGATACATCTGTAAAACTAAACATTGGCAATTATAGTAGCACAATGAATACACGCACATCAACCTTCATCTTATCCGCTTTGCAATAGGCTTACAAACAATTTCCAATATCGTCGCCACACCATAACTAATTGCTATCAGCACCATATAGATTAAGACAGGATACTTAAAACTATATATAAAGTCGTGGAACAGATAGATGGAGAAATATGTATGTACCATCCACATCACCATGGACTTTTTGCCTAAGGCTCTCAATATGCCTTCAATCCAACCGATACGTTTCATATTGAGGAAGACAAATATCAGCAGAAATGTATAAAAAGCATCCCACGGCAACCTGACAACGCATCTTAGCAGGAAGAGAACGACCAACAGAATAATTCCTAATGACAAAGAAACGGGATGTTGGTTTTCACCACCATCCTCTCGTTGATGTGCAAAGGCATATTTCGCCATGGCCGCCCCGATTACGAAATCGAACAAAAGCCCTGCAACGACAATGACAAAAACAAGCACAGATTGCGTCAAAGCACCTGTTGCCACATACCTGCTAACGACGAACTGGGCTCCGTAGGAAATGACAAGTGCCATAAGCAGAGACCATTTTATGGGCATTTTATCCATCGCACGAAAAATCAACGGCGCCAAAAGACTAAGTACGACATAGGGCAACAGGAACCAAGTCTCATAGTTATAAGTACAATGCCAAGCCGTGACATTTTCTATGACCTTGGCGGCATCTCCGGGATAGAATTCTGGAGCCACGAAGCATCCTATACCCGCAAAAATCAATAAAACAAGCCAATAATGGATATATAGTTTCAATGACCGTTTGCATGTAGAGCCCAAATTCAACCGTCCTTTCTCTTTTGTATAATAAAGGCCATAACCGCTCATCATCAGAAAGAACGGCACAGGATAAGCCCCACCGGACAAGAACTTGGTCAACGGTTGACCGCCGACCCAGACATCCACCACGCCGTCTGTCACTCTGTTAAACAGGTGATAGAACAACATCAGCAATATCGCAATGCCCTTGATGGCATTTGAATCATCCTTCGAAATATAAGTAGAATACATTCTGTGCGGCTATTTCACGACCATCTACTTCTTCATCCCCTTTTGATATACCATCTCATACCTCTCCACCATCTTCCCCAGATCATACTCTTTCGCCCGCTGATAGCATTTATCAGCCACCTCAGCATAGTAATCGCGGTCAGAGGCCAGACGCTGCAAGATTTCCGCTAACGCAGCATCATCCTCATGGGGGAAGAGAATGCCATAGCCGTCCGTTATCTCATGCACGCCATCCACATCACTTGCCACAAAGGGCTTACCTGCACTCATGCCCTCGATATTGGAGAGCGAGAGGCCCTCATAATGAGTGGACATCAAGATAACATCGGCCGTCTTCAGCAACTGGGGCACATCGGTACGGTTGCCAAGAATCTTGATTTGCCCTTCCAGACCAGCCTCCTTCACCTCACGCACCACCTCGTCCATGCGATCACCAGAGCCGGCGAACCAAAACTCGAACTGCTCCTTCGGCAACCGCCGGGCTGCACGAATCACCGTCTCATGGTCTTTCTGCAGACGATAGGCCGCCACCATCAAGGTCACGAAACGCTCCGACTTCATCTCCTCAAGGGGTTCAGCCTGATGTATCCGTTCCACATCCACCCCATTGTAAACAGTCTGGATGCGGTCGTCGCGTTTCAGATACGCCTTGAGATTGTCCGCCGCCTTGTCGGAGATGCAGATGATGTGTTCATACTGTCGGTACATCCACTTGTCAACCAGCCTCAAGAAGAAACGGTTCCGCTTGCGGTTGGCAGTATTATGCTCAGTGGTCACCAGCCGTTTATGTTGCCCGATGTTGGCGAGGGCGGCATAGAGCTGGGGCGAGGAGTTGTGGGTATGGATGATGTCGTAACCACGAATGATTTTGCGCAGTCGCCAGATGTGGCGCACGTCATAAAAGGATTGGCCGAGGATGTACAGCTTGACCTCCTGGTGCTGTCGGAGTTCTTGCAAGAACGGGGCGTCAGCGCCGTTAAAGACGGCGACATCCACCTCGTGGCCCATCTGGCGCAAGCGCAAGGTCAAGTCAACCACCAATCTCTCGGCGCCACCCGTTAACAACGATGTTATGACATGAAGGATCCTCATCTCTTCTCCCCTTTTGCTGTTTTTGTCTAAGGAATTTTAGGAATATAGGAAAATTATCAGCTACGCTGATAACGAAACTATATCTGAGGGATTTGGAATTATTGGAAAGAAACTGCTTTGCAGTTCATTATTATGTCTAAGGATTATAGGAATATAGGAAAATTATCAGCTACGCTGATAACGAAACTATATCTGAGGGAT
>CAMJFC010000004.1 GCA_946404865.1 uncultured Prevotellaceae bacterium | reverse complement strand
AATACCGGCGCAACTGCCCGCTGGTCAGCATTCCTTTATAAATGATGCTTGTATTGGATAGCGAACAAATATAAAAGTCATGATGCTTGATGCGTCTCTCGATCTTCTTTCGTATTACATATAATATACGCGACAAGGCATCTGCCTTCTCGTCAGAAACACCAGTCACAAAAATCTGTTTGATGGCCGGTTCCACCCTACGTGCCGCCTCACCCAACACCTCTGGGCATGTGGGCACTGTGCGCAGATGCATCAACTGTAACCCTTCGCGTTCTATCTCTTCAATCATTACAGACAGAATCTCCTGCTGTTCGTTTTCCTCTTTCGGAAGGAACACCAATCCCGTTCCGTACTTACCCTTTTCTGGTACAGGAATGCCTTGTAACAGAATAAACTCATGAGGTATCTGCAGCATGATACCCGCACCATCTCCAGTCTTATCACGCGTCTCAGCACCTCGGTGTTCCATATTTTCCAACACCTTCAGTGCATTGTCCACCAATTCGTGGCTTTTGCTTCCGTGTATGTTGACAACCATACCCACCCCGCATGCATCGTGCTCATAAGCACTTTGATAAAGGCCTTCCGTTTTGTTTTGAATTTTACATTCTGTCATATTATCCTAAAATTTTCTAACATATTGCATAATTTGAGTGCAAAGGTATTCCATTTTGTCTTAAAATCAACTGCAATAATTGCATTTTTATTTTTCAATTTAACTACAACTATCTTTTTGTAACTATCCGCCTCAATTTGGCGACAAAATGAAATCAAATAATCAACAAAACCCGTGGATTGTTTACAAATTATCACAACAAGCAACTTTTAACATACAAAACGATAGAATATTTCATTATTTTCTTTCAGACTGCATTAACTTTGCAGCCGAATCCACATCTCAGCATTGTTGATTATACTATATATTATTTTAAGGTAAAAAGAAAGATGAAAGTAAAAAAACGTTGGATAATCCTGATGACGGCAATGACCTTAATTGCCATCGTAGGGCTTACTGTGGGTGAGCCGTCGTTTGAGTGTGACTTTTCAGTGATTTCTGCTGCCGATGTGGCATGGCTGATTACAGCCACTATATTTGTGTTGATGATGACCCCAGGTTTGTCGTTTTTCTATGGCGGCATGGTTGGCGCGAAGAATGTGATTTCAACAATGCTGCAGTCGTTTATCGCAATGGGATTGATTTCGGTCTTGTGGGTGGTCGTAGGTTTTTCATTGTGTTTTGGCGATGACATCGGCGGTGTGATTGGCAATCCGCTGACATTCCTCATGTTCCATGGTGTAGGCGGAGCGGTCTATACGACACCTGCAGGAAATATCTTGGGTGGAGCCTCCATCCCTTTGGCCCTGTTCGCCCTTTTCCAGATGAAGTTCGCCATCATCACACCATCGTTGATTACCGGTTCCTTCGCCGAGCGTGTCAGGTTTTCGGCATACATGTTTTTCATGATGTTCTTCTTTTTCTTGATTTACTGTCCTCTGGCTCACATGACGTGGCATCCCGAGGGGTTATTCATGCGCTGGGGGGTGGTGGACTTTGCTGGAGGCATCGTGGTACATGCGTCATCAGGCGTGGCGGCTTTAGCCGGAGCCATCTATTTAGGCCGGCGCAACTCAAAGAAGAGCGAACCTGCCAATATACCATTCGTCCTGCTCGGCGCCGCATTATTATGGTTAGGGTGGTTCGGTTTTAACGCCGGTTCGTCGCTCCATGCCGACGGTCAGGCCGTAAAGGCTTTCTTGAACACCAACACCGCCTCCGCCACAGCGATGATGACATGGATATTCTTCGATTGTCTTCGCAGGCGCAAGCCGTCGGCTATGGGTGCCGCAGTGGGTTGCGTGGTGGGACTCGTCGCCATTACGCCATCGGCCGGTTATGTGACTGTCGGACAGAGCATCTTCATCGCATTTATCACAACGTTGGTGTGCAATGTGGCGGTCTATTGGCGTTCACGAAGCAGCATCGATGATGCACTCGACGTTTTTCCCACGCACGGCACAGGTGGTATCTTCGGCACCGTGCTGACTGGAATCTTCATCCAAGAAGGACTCATGTCGGGCACATGGGACGGTTTCGTCATTTTTCTCTTCCACTTATTGGCCATTATCATAGTGTTTGTCTATACCTTCGCCATGAGTTGGCTGGGTTATCACCTCATCGACAAGCTCATCCCTATGCGTGTATCGACGTTCAGCGAGAAGGTAGGACTCGATATATCGCAGCATGATGAGCATTACGGCCTCGCCCATATCGGAGAGCGCGAATTGGCTGAGTATGAAGAGCACATCAAGGGAAAAATGAATCATTAATATTGAACAAAGCACGCGACAACCACACGACATGGAAACCAAATACATTTTCATCACCGGAGGGGTGGCCTCCTCATTAGGCAAAGGCATCATCTCAGCTTCACTGGGAAAACTACTTCAAGCCCGTGGGTATCGAATAACGATTCAAAAGTTTGACCCATACATCAATATAGACCCTGGCACATTGAATCCGAACGAACACGGAGAGTGCTATGTCACAGCCGACGGCATGGAGACCGATTTGGACTTGGGCCACTACGAGCGATTCACTGGTATCGAGACCACACGAGATAACAGCGTGACAACGGGGCAAATATACCTGAGTGTCATTGAACGCGAACGCCGGGGCGACTATCTTGGCAAAACCATACAAGTGGTGCCGCATATCACAGACGAGATTAAACGGCGAATTTTATTGAACGCCTCGAAACGGCCTCTTGACTTCGTCATCACTGAGATTGGTGGCACCATTGGCGATATTGAGGGGCAGCCCTATTTGGAAGCCATCCGACAGTTGAGATGGGAGTTGGGACCTGCCAAAGCATTAAACGTCCATCTGACCTACGTGCCCTACCTGGCAGCAGCCGGAGAACTTAAGACCAAGCCCACACAGACCAGTGTAAAACAGTTGCAAGGTTTGGGGATTCAGCCAGAGGTGTTGGTCTTGCGGACGGAACATGAGTTAAGCCATGACTTGCGTGCGAAAGTCGCCCATTTCTGCAATGTGGACGTTGACTCCGTGATTCAGAGTCAGGACCTGCCAAGTATCTATGAAGTACCCGTGAACATGCGTAATCAAGGCCTGGATGCCATCATCCTCAAGAAAATGGGTTTGGAGGCGGGCGACCCTCCAAGTCTGGGGCCTTGGCGCCATTTCTTGGAACTCCGTACACAAGCCACGCAAACCATACATATCGGACTGATTGGCAAGTACGATTTGCAAGATGCCTATAAGAGCATTCTTGAAAGTATCGCTCATGCCGGCACCTATAACCATAGAAAAGTGAAGACGCACTTTATTAACAGCGAGCAGCTCACC
This sequence comes from uncultured Prevotellaceae bacterium, assembly GCA_946404865.1. Taxonomy (GTDB): domain Bacteria; phylum Bacteroidota; class Bacteroidia; order Bacteroidales; family Bacteroidaceae; genus Prevotella. Next base: position 93,487 of record CAMJFC010000004.1, on the reverse strand, counting down.
CGTGAGAATGTTGATGAGTTGCTCAGTGGTTTGTCGGGCATGGTCATCTGTCCGGGATTCGGCATTCGTGGTATCGAGGGCAAAATCATTGCGGCAGAGTATTCCCGCACACACGACATCCCCACTTTCGGCATCTGCATGGGCATGCAGACGATGGTGGTCGAGTTCGCACGCAACGTCTTAGGTTATGGAGATGCCAACAGCACTGAATTTGCCCCCACATCACATCCTGTCATCGACATGATGGAAGCGCAGAAGAACATTACCCAAATGGGCGGTACCATGCGTCTGGGTTGCTATGAATGCGAGTTGGTAGAAAACAGTCGTGCATACCAGGCATACGGCAACAAGACATTCATACGCGAAAGACACCGCCATCGTTATGAGTTCAACAATCAATATTTGTCAGCGTTTGAGACCGCGGGAATGAAATGCGTAGGTGTCAACCCTGCTGCCCATCTCGTTGAGATTGTCGAGGTACCAACTCTTAAATGGTACATCGGCACGCAATTCCATCCAGAATATTCATCGACGGTGCTGCATCCGCATCCGTTATTCATGTCATTTATCAAAGCCTGCATCGATGGAACAGTTGAAGCATGAGTGTGGCGTAGCGATGATCCGCTTGTTGAAACCGCTGTCGTATTATGCTCAGAAATACGGCACATCGCGGTATGGTCTGAACAGGCTCTACCTGATGATGGAGAAACAGCACAACAGGGGACAGGAAGGTGCCGGCGCGGCTTGCGTCAATTTGGACTCGCCAGCCGGAAAAGAGTATATGTTCCGTGAGCGGGCAGAGGGCAAAGATGCCATTACAGAGATTTTCAAGAGGATGGATGAATCATTCGACGGACAACTACTTATGGGGCATCTGCGTTATTCCACAACTGGCAAGCACGGACTGCAATATGTGCATCCATTCCTCAGAAGGAACAACTGGCGGGCGAAGAACCTCTGTCTTTGCGGAAATTTCAACATGACCAACATCGATGAGGTCTTTGAGCATCTCACCCAGCAAGGGCAGTCGCCACGAATCCTTGGCGACTCCTACATCACGCTCGAACTGATGGGACACCGTCTGGACCGTGAGGTTGAACGCCTTTATGGCGATGCACGTCTGAAAGGACTGCAAGGTATTTATATCACCCGTTATATTGAGGACAACATACAGATGGCCCATGTACTTCAAACCACCATGTCGCATTTCGACGGCGGTTATGTGATGTGCGGGTTGACTGGATCAGGTGAGATGTTTGCCATGCGTGACCCATGGGGCATCCGCCCCGCCTTTTGGTATCAGAATGACGAAGTGGTGGTGATGGCCAGTGAGCGGCCTGTGATTCAGACCACCTTCGACCTTGAGACCGACGACATTTGCGAACTGGGACCCGGCCAATCACTCATTGTCACCAAAAGCGGACAGATTCATCTGGAACAAATACTGCCTACCAAGAAGTACAGTGCATGCTCATTTGAACGCATTTATTTCAGCCGTGGTTCCGACCGTGATATCTACAACGAACGGAAGCAATTGGGTGAGCAGTTGGTACCCGCCGTCATGCAATCCATTGGCGACGACACCACACACACCGTATTCTCATATATACCCAACACAGCCGAGGTGGCTTTCCACGGACTGACCGACGGATTCAGGATGCTGGACCACCATGTCCGGATAGAAAAAGTGGTGTGGAAAGATATCAAACTGCGCACCTTCATCACCGAAGGTACGGAACGTAATGACCTTGCCGCACATGTCTATGACATCACTTATGGATCGTTACACCCTTCAGAAGACCATTTGGTCATCATCGACGACTCCATCGTACGGGGAACGACATTAAAGGAGAGCATTTTCAAGATTCTCGACCGTCTGCACCCCAAGAAGATCGTGATGGTTTCAAGTTCACCTCAAATCCGCTACCCCGATTATTATGGCATCGACATGTCGCGACTCGAGGAGCTGTGCGCCTTCCGTGCCGCCATCTCACTCATCAAGGAACGCGGTATGCACCAGCTGATTTCAGACACCTACTATGCCTGTAAGAAACGCCCCATGACGACCAACCATGTCAGGGCCATTTATGCTCCTTTCACAGCCGATGAAATCAGTCAACGGATTGTCGAGATGTTGCGCCCCGACGGTATGGTCACACCTGTAGAATTGGTATTCCAAAGTATTGAGGGTTTGCATGAAGCCTGTCCCAATCACCCTGGCGATTGGTACTTTACCGGTCATTATCCTACTCCCGGCGGTATCCGCATGGTGAACCAAGCTTTTGTCAACTACGTGGAAAGAGAAATCACAGCACATTATTTGCAAGCAAAACATGAATACGAACATGAGAAGAGCGAAGCTGATACTCAATGACGGCAGCGAGTTTTACGGTTGGTCATTTGGCGCAGCTCGTAACATCACTGGCGAGGTGGTGTTCAACACCGCGATGACGGGTTATCCTGAGAGTCTGACGGACCCGAGTTATGCCGGACAACTACTCACATTCACCTATCCGCTGATAGGCAACTATGGTGTGCCGACAACGGAATCGTCCGCCGACGGCATACCCTTGTTGTTGGAGAGCGACAGGATACACGTGTCCGCTGTGATTGTGGCCGACTATAGTCAGAGATACTCACATTGGAGAGCTAAAGAGTCATTGGCGGAATGGCTCCAACGCGAAGGCGTTCCCGCCCTAACGGGTATTGACACCCGCCGGTTGACCATGCGTCTGAGAGAAAGCGGCGTGATGATGGGCAGAATAGAGATTGAAGGCGCAGCAGATACTCCCGGCCAGGAAGCGACAGACTACGGGAGCGTGAACTGGGTAGAGCGTGTCAGTTGCCATGAAATCATCACGTATCAACCATCCATCAGCAAGCGCCACCGAGTTGTGCTGGTTGACTGCGGTGTGAAAGCGAACATCATCCGCTGCCTGACCAGACGAGGCATTGAAGTGGTTCGCGTGCCATGGGACTATGACTTCAACCAGTTAGCGTTCGACGGCCTTTTCTTAGCCAACGGGCCAGGCAACCCTGACCATTGCGAGAAGACGGTGAGAAACATCAGAACATTCATGAATCATGATATGATAAGGCCATGCATGGGCATCTGCCTCGGCAATCAGTTGCTGGCCAAGGCCGCCGGAGCGAAGACATATAAGTTGAAATACGGCCACCGCAGCCATAACCAGCCCGTAAGGTTGGTGGATAGCAACCGCTGTTTCATCACCACACAAAATCATGGTTACGCCGTGGATAGTAGTACGCTGCCCTCCGATTGGGAACCGCTCTTTGTCAACATGAACGACGGGTCGAATGAAGGTATCCGCCACAAGTCAAAGCCATGGATGTCGGCACAGTTCCACCCAGAAGCCTGTTCAGGGCCAACGGATACAGAGTTTTTATTTGATGATTTCGTAAACATGCTAAGATGATGGACAAGACAATCAGTAAAGTGCTGCTTTTAGGCAGTGGTGCCTTGAAGATTGGTCAGGCAGGAGAATTTGACTACAGTGGTACGCAAGCGTTGAAAGCATTGAAAGAAGAAGGTATTAGCACCATACTCATCAACCCCAACATCGCTACGGTTCAGACCTCAGCCGGCATGGCAGACACAGTGTATTTCCAACCCGTGCAGTCTGACATCGTGGAACGTATCATTGAGAAAGAGCGCCCCGACGGCATCCTGCTCTCTTTCGGCGGACAGACGGCCTTGAACTGTGGTGTGGAGCTGTATCAGAGAGGTGTGTTCAAACGATTTGGCGTCAAGGTGTTGGGCACACCTGTGGAAGCCATCATCGACACAGAAGACCGTGACCTCTTCGTGCGCAGGCTTGATGAGATTGGTGTGAAAACCATCAAAAGCGAAGCCTGCTCCTCAATCGATGAGGTGAAGAAAGCCGCTGCAACCCTCGGTTTTCCCGTGATATTGAGAGCGGCCTACGCCCTTGGGGGACTCGGCTCCGGCTTCTGCGACAACGAGGAAGAGTTGCAATCCCAGGCAGAAGAAGCCTTCTCGTTCTCGCCTCAGGTGTTGGTTGAGAAATCGCTGAGAGGTTGGAAAGAAATAGAATATGAGGTAGTACGCGACTGTTACGATAACTGCATCACGGTATGCAACATGGAAAACTTCGACCCATTGGGCATCCATACGGGCGAGTCGATTGTGGTGGCACCGAGTCAGACACTCACCAACGCCGAGTACCATCAATTGCGTGCGCTGGCTATCAAAATTATCCGCCATATCGGTATTGTGGGGGAATGTAATGTACAATACGCCCTCGACCCAGTTTCTGAAGACTACCGCGTCATCGAGGTCAATGCCCGTCTGAGCCGTTCTTCTGCGCTTGCATCCAAAGCGACGGGGTATCCGCTCGCTTTCATTGCCGCCAAACTGGCCCTGGGCTATGGACTTTTCGACCTGAAGAACACCGTGACAAAGACCACCAGTGCTTTCTTCGAGCCTGCCCTCGACTACGTGGTATGTAAAATCCCCCGGTGGGACTTGACGAAGTTCAAAGGGGTGAAGCGCGAACTCGGTTCCTCAATGAAGAGTGTGGGTGAAGTGATGGCCATAGGACGCACCTTTGAGGAAGCATTGCAAAAGGGATTGCGTATGATAGGCCAAGGCATGCATGGATTTGTAGAGAACCATGAAATCAAAATCAAGGACATTGCCAAGTCGCTGCATGAACCCACCGATATGCGTATATTCGTGGTGTCGAAAGCGATGAAAATCGGGTACACCGTGGAGCAGATACATCAATTGACGATGATTGACCGTTGGTTTCTCGAGAAGCTCAAGCACATCGTCATTATTGACCAACGGCTTCACGACTTTTCGTATTTGTCGGAATTGGTCACATTCATGTCGCCTTTGGAATTGTTGGAGTATATCGAAGCACCCGAATTCATGGAGTTATTGCATACAGCCAAAATCTATGGTTTCTCCGACTTTCAAATCGCACGCGCCATCGGCCTTGAAAACGACATGCCGATGGAACAAGCCGGACAACTCATCCGCAGCTGGCGCAAAGAGCTTGGCATTTTGCCTGTGACAAACCAAATCGATACCCTCGCCGCGGAATATCCCGCCCAAACAAATTATCTGTATATGTCGTATCTTTAAAAATATATTATTATGTGTGGAATCGTTGCCATATTAAACGTAAAGGAACAAACGAAAGCACTTCGCGAGAAAGCGTTGCGTATGAGTCAGAAAATCCGTCATCGCGGACCCGACTGGAGTGGTGTGTATTGCGGAGGCTCAGCCATTTTGGCCCATGAGCGGTTGAGCATCGTCGATCCGGAGTCAGGAGGGCAACCCTTATATTCACCCGACCGACGACAAGTGCTGGCCGTGAATGGCGAGATATACAACCATCAAAATGTGCGGCGTTGGTTTGCCGGGCAGTACGAGTTTCAGACGGGCAGTGACTGCGAGGTCATACTTGCTCTATATAGAAATCTTGCACCCATCCCTTCAACGCAAGATGAGGGAAGCAAACAGATATGCGCATTGTTAGAGCAACTCAGCGGTATTTTTGCCTTTGTGCTCTACGATGAGGAGCGCGACGAGTTCCTCATCGCACGCGACCCAATCGGCGTGATACCCCTTTATATCGGATACGACAATGATGGGACATTGTATGTGGCTTCAGAAATGAAAGCCCTCGAAGGACAATGCGAGCATTATGAGCCGTTCCTACCCGGTCACTATTATTGGAGTCGCGAGCCGGGCATGAAACGGTATTACCAACGCGACTGGTTCGACTATGAGGCGGTGAAGGACAACCCATCCAGCGTCTCTGACATCCATGACGCTTTAGAGAATGCCGTGCGCCGGCAACTGATGTCAGACGTCCCTTATGGCGTGTTGCTGTCAGGCGGTCTTGACTCTTCTGTCATCTCCGCCATCGCCGAGAAATACGCTGCGATGCGCGTTGAAGATGATTCCCGCACAAAAGCCTACTGGCCTCGATTGCACTCCTTCGCGGTGGGTTTGAAAGGAGCGCCCGACCTGGAGAAAGCCCGTTTGGTAGCCGACCATATCGGCACAGTTCATCATGAAATCAACTACACCATCCAAGAAGGCCTCGATGCCATCCGCGATGTCATCTACTATATTGAAACCTACGACGTGACCACAGTGCGGGCCTCGACGCCGATGTACCTGCTTGCCCGCGTCATCAAATCTATGGGCATTAAGATGGTGCTCTCGGGCGAGGGCGCAGACGAGGTATTTGGCGGCTATCTCTATTTCCACAAAGCCCCCGATGCAAAAGCCTTCCACGAAGAGACGGTACGCAAACTGGGTAAGCTCTATTTGTACGATTGTCTGCGTGCCAACAAGAGTCTGTCGGCATGGGGTGTAGAAGGGCGTGTGCCATTCCTTGACAAAGAGTTTTTGGATGTGGCCATGCGCACCAACCCCGAAGCTAAGATGTGCCCCGGCAAGATGATTGAGAAAAAGATAGTCCGGGAGGCTTTTGCTGACTTACTGCCAGTGGAAGTAGCCTGGCGTCAAAAGGAACAGTTCAGCGACGGTGTGGGCTACAGCTGGATTGACACACTCAAGCGTATCACATCAGAAGCGGTGACCGATGACCAGATGGCCCATGCCGCCGAGCGGTTCCCCATTCATCCTCCTCAGAATAAAGAAGAGTATTACTATCGCAGTATCTTTGCTGAGCACTTCCCCAGCGACTCCGCCGCCCTCAGTGTGCCAAGCGAAGCCTCAGTGGCTTGTTCCACAGCCATCGCACTGGAATGGGATGCCGCTTTCAAGGGCATGAACGACCCTTCGGGCCGTGCCGTCAAGGGCGTGCATGAACAAGCCTATTAAAGGGAGTCATTGAAAACGATTGAAGGGAAGTGATTCATCATGCACTTCCCTTCAACATCATTCGTCAGAAATCAGTTTCATAATGTAATCTACAGCACCGTTGACACCGAACTTGCCCACATCAAGACAAATGTCGTAGTTACGGGCGTCGTACCACTCCGAGCCGGTAAAGGTCTTAGTGTAGAGTTCGCGGGTGTAGTCGTTGTCAACGATCATCAGTTTGGCGTCGCTATCACTAACCCCATACCGTTCGACAATGCGTCGGATACGCGTCTCCATTCTGCTGTGTATGAATATCTTTAACGCGTTTTTGTAATCTTTGAAAATATCAAAGGCACAGCGTCCGATGATGACACACGACTCTTCTTCGGCAATACGCCGGATGATATTCGCCTGTGCCTCAAAGAACTGTCTGGAAAGCGTATCCCTATCGCTGATGTGATACTCGTTCTCAGCCATATAATGGCGGTAGAACTGCGTGAAATCGTCCCACCATGACGGGTTTCTGAGTTGCAGACGTTGTATGGCGACATCATCAGCACTGAGTTCTTTCGCTACAGCAGTCAGCAATTGCTTGTCGAGCAGTTTCACACCCAATCTTTTGGCTATCTCTGCTCCTACCTCATGTCCGCCGGTACCGAATTGGCGGTTGATCGTTATGACGAAATGCTCATTCTTGTTCATGGTAATTGATTTGTTTAGGTAAGACTTGATTTTTTGCAAAGTTAGCAAAAACTTATGGAATCAGCAAAATTTTCAGTGTTAAATCAGTGCTATAATAAAGAAAAAACAGAAATATGTTAGAAAAAAAGTACAAAAAGGTTGTGCATTCAAAAAAAAACAGTACATTTGCAGTTGCAACCAATTAACCTATTAAATTATGAAACTTGACGGAAGAAGAGAAAGCGAGAATTTTGAGGACCGCCGTGGTATGAGTGGCTCTTCAAAAGCAGGAATGGGTATCGGCAGTTTGATCCTCATCGGCATCATCACCCTGTTGATGGGCGGCAATCCCCTTGAGGTATTACAAAATGCAGGTAGCATGGGTATCGGTGCCCCGCAAACGGAACAGTCTTCTGAGCCTTACCAAGAGACAGCCGAAGAAGCGGAGCAAGTACAGTTCTGCAGGCAGATACTTGCCAGCACCGAAGACGTTTGGACACAAATCTTCCAAAAGATGGGCAAGAAATATACTCCTCCTACATTGGTCGTTTTCAGTGGTTCGGTACAGACGAACTGTGGTGGTGCCACCTCTGCCGTAGGTCCGTTCTATTGCTCCGGCGACCAGAAATTATATATCGACCTGTCTTTCTTTAAACAGATGGAGACGCAACTGAAGTCGGGCGGAGATTTTGCACGCGCATACGTGATAGCCCATGAGGTTGGCCACCATGTGGAGAACCTGTTGGGTATATTAGGAAACGCCCACTCACAGATGCAACAGACGAACAAGACAAAAGCCAACCAGATTAGCGTCCGTCTTGAGTTGTTGGCCGATTACTATGCCGGAGTCTGGGCGCACTACGAAGATGCCCGTTTCAACTCCTTGGATGAGTCAGATATGCGTGAGGCCATCAACTGCGCACAACATATCGGTGACGACTACTTGCAGAAGCAAGCCCAAGGCTACTCACAACCCGAGTCGTTTACGCATGGCACCGCTGAACAGCGTATGCGTTGGCTGAAGTTAGGTTATGACACGGGTAACATGAATACAACAACCTTTACCGGAAGTTATTCTGATTTGTAAAGGTAAGATACATTAAGCTAAAAAAGGATGGTGTGAACCATCCTTTATTGTTATCCATTTGTGAAATAGGTGAATTGAACGACAGGAATTTGCATGTTCAACATTCAATGTATTGAGCGCAAGCTTCTGCACATCGTTCACCGTCAACTGCGGCGGAGACGATGCCACCCGCATAACCGGCACCTTCACCACAAGGGAAAAGACCATTCAGGCGGATATGTTGGAGTGTCTCCCTATCACGCAGAATCCGTACCGGTGATGACGTGCGCGTCTCCACAGCTATCACCACCGCCTCATTGGTCAGAAATCCATGACTCATTTGCCCGAATTTTTGAAAGCCCTTTTGTAAGCGTTGGGAAATGATGTCGGGCATCCAAAAATGCAACGGCGAAGAGATAAGTCCAGGTGCGTAAGAACTTTTCGGGAGGTCATAGCTGAGCCTTCCATTCACAAAATCCGCCATACGCTGTGCCGGAGCCGTCTGCTTCATATTGCCTTGTTGCCAACAATTCTTCTCCAACTGTTCTTGAAACTCAAGCATGACGAGTCGTTGTGACACTGACTCTTGCGCAAAAGGCATTACATCTTCGGGATGAAGTTCCACCACCATGCCGCTGTTAGACCACTGCGTGCCTCTGTTGGCAGGACTCATGCCATTGACCACAATCTGTTGCGGTCCTGTAGCCGCAGGAATGACGAAACCACCCGGACACATACAAAAAGAATAGACGCCCCGCCCGTCAACCTGTGTGACAAAATTATACTCTGCGGCAGGTAAGTACTTCCCCCTACCCTGTTTGTTATGATATTGTATCTGGTCAATCAAAGTAGCAGGATGCTCCAACCGCACCCCCACCGCAATGCCTTTCGGTTCGATTTCAATTCCTGAAGTATCCAGATAGCGATAGACATCGCGTGCCGAATGTCCTGTGGCAAGAATGACGGGACCCATGAACCGCCGTTGTGTGCCATCAACCATAGAGACCGTCTCTATACCTACCACAGCATCATTCTGCAGGATGAGCGCCGTCATTTTAGTTTGGAAATGCACTTCACCCCCGCAATGGATGATGGTATTTCTGATATTCTCGATGACACGAGGCAAACGGTCGGTACCGATATGCGGGTGGGCATCGGAGAGGATAGCCGTAGAGGCACCATGCTGGCAGAACACGTGGAGTATCTTGTCCGTATTACCGTGTTTTTTCGACCGGGTATAAAGTTTGCCGTCTGAATAGGCGCCTGCCCCGCCCTCACCGAAGCAATAATTACTTTCCGCATCCACCTTTTGTGTCTTAGTAATCAGTGCAAGGTCTTGTTTCCTTTCATGCACATTCTTTCCTCTTTCCACGAGGATGGGTCTGAGTCCTAATTCAATGAGCCGTAGCGAGGCGAACAACCCTCCGGGACCAGCCCCGACAACAATCACAGCCGGTCGGCCAGACACATCTGGATAATCAATGTGGACATATTCATCATCAGTTGGCATCTCATTGACATACACTCTGACTGTGAGGTTGACGAAAATGGTCCGCTGACGCGCATCGATGCTTTTTTTAAGCACACGCACCGAGTTGATGGTCCGTTCATCCATCCCTTTTTCTCTCGCTATATATTCTTTGATAGCTTTTTCATTGGCAGCCTGCTGTGGCAGTACCCTTATCTGGTATTCGTGAATCATAGGGCAAAGTTAGTTCATTTTTCTCAAAAAAATGATAATTCGTAGGAATTTGTTTGGTAGAAAGAAAAATATTATCTAATTTTGCGGCAAATCTACATTAACTTTTAACTCAATGAAATTATGAAAACAATGAAATTTAGCATGAAAGCGCTGATGGCAATGCTGTTGTTCTGCTTGCCATTGGCTATGACCAGTTGTGGTAGTGATGATGACGGAGACAATAGCGGTCCGAAGAAGTATGAATACAGTTGGACGCTTGACGATGCTTCAAGCGGTTCTACAACAGCAGAACAGCAAGCCAATCTGGCCGAGCAAGCTCAAGTGAACGCCAAACTGGCTCAAGTGATTGTTAATTCTGGTACGGGTAACGGTGTACTCGCAAATGCCACAACTCAGACTTTCTCCTTCACTGGAACAAAAAGTGCAGACGAGTATGATAATATGGTCAAGTCCGCTTTCTATAGTTTTAAATCGCAAATCATGTCAATGACATTTAACAATTTGCCATCCAGCACGAAAGTGACCATCAAACGTGGCGGCACAAAAGTCGTCAGTGAAAAGATATTCAACTAATCTAATTCAAAAGATTTCAAAAAAGCGGGATGCTCCAATCGGCAGCATCCCGCTTTTGTTGTAGTTTTTATTATTCGTTTTGCGAACGCGGCAAACGGGTCAACTTGTTTCGTGGTTGATTAGAAGTTAACACCGAAGTTCATGAAGAATGAGTTATTATGCGCATCCACCCCACCGGCATCGGCGATGTTGGCGGCACCGAATTCATAACCCAGTTCCACATAGATGTTGCTATATTCCGCTCCGCATCCGAGTTTGAAGCCCATGTCGGGATGGGTATAATACCCTGAGTTGAAGGAGCTGTGGCTATCGCCTCCCTCTTTCACTTTTCCACCGATGGCCATGGAGAGGTAAGGTCCGAAGAACGGCAATACCGCCACCTTGTCGGCCACCTCGAATCCGTACTTCACGACGATGGGCAGTTCAAGGTAGTTGAGTCCGATTTTCTCATCTCCCCTTTTTCCACCTTTAGAAACGAAACTCAGTCCGCTCTCGAGGAAAATGGGCGTGGTGGTTGATAGTTTCAGTCCGATAATTGCCCCGATATTGATGCCTGTTTTTGACGATGTGGCCTCGACGGGTTTGTCACCGCTGATATGCGATGTGACGAATCCGATGCGGAATCCATAATAGAGTTTGTCCTGACTGAACGAGAATGTACCCGAGTTCATCTGAGCAAAGACCGGTGCGGTGAGCACCAGGGTCATGAGAGTAACTAATAATTTTTTCATATCTGTCGTTTATTGTTAAATGTTTGCTTATGCAAAGTAACACATTTTTCTTGGTTTCTCCAAGAAAAAGTGTGTAAAAAAGTCAATTTTTGAGAAATTTGTCAAAAAAATCATACATCATCTGTTGGTCAACGAGCGGACATCCATGCGGATGGTCAAGGACGACCATCTTCAGAGATTCATCCGCCCCTTGGCTTTTCCATACATCGTGCATGATGTCGAATGCTTTTTGCACGCCTGGCAACGGAAACAATTTATCTGTGCGCCCTGCGATGAAAAGCATAGGTTTAGGGCAAGCCAGCGAGGCGATATGGGGATAGTCGAGATATTGTCTGAGCGCAGGTATGCAGTTGGCGAAGCCACCATTCTCACGCCGCCCATAATGATTTGACAGTTGCACATCAGTAGTGACCATCCAACAAGAAACACATCCCACTTTTATTTTATCGCTCAGTGCTGCAAGCATCCACGAGCGATAGCCACCCATAGAGCATCCCGCACAACCGATGCGTTGGTTATCGACGCAAGGAAGCGTGGCGAGGAAGTCTGTGGCAGCAATGTCGTCGTAGGTCATGAATGCGCTGAGGTCGCGTCCTAACATCATCATATTGCCGGCAATGATATCGTAGCGGTTGCGGTCCACCCCCTCTTTCCTACCACGTTCCGCCCATAAGGGTGCATCCGTTGAGAAGACGACATAGCCACGCTTGGCCAATTCGTCGCCCAAGAATTGTCCGTCGTAGAGGTTATCAGCCCATTGTTCTGCGTCGATAATAACAGCGGAATCGACGGCGAAGGGTCGTATCATCTTCTCCTTACCGATAGAGAGATGTGCCCCATGATCGTGTAGCAGATTGACCGCCGGGTGCCGGCCTTTCCCGTCAGGTATCAGCAGATAGGCTTTCACCTTGTAGTAGGCAGACAGATTGAAAGCGATACGCTGTGCACGGTAGCCCTCACGTTGCTCTTCGGCCAATACCTCCATGTCGTAACGCTCCGCCTTGGGTGGCGGTGCCATCATGCACTCCAGCACTTTGGCCCGGGCGGCGACCTTCCACTTCTTGAAGTCCTTGATGGATGAGTTACCCCATGCCATCGGATAAATAAGGTCGGCTTGCAACTGTTCCACATACACCGGTATGTCGTTGAAATACTCATGTCCCCACGTCTCCGTCTGTGCGTTGACACTCATAGTTATGGACATCAAAATGACCGGCAATAATCGTTTCATGCTCATCGTAGTTCGTTTTATTTGCAAAAATACGCTGAAATCTGAAAAAACACAAATATTCACCTCATTTATTTTGCCAACATGAGAGAAAAGCGTTACTTTTGCAAGAATAAAAGCAAACTCCATCCTATGAGATTTATCGCCATTATTCCGGCTCGTTATGCATCGAGCCGTTTCCCGGGTAAGCCCTTGGCATTGTTATGTGGGAAACCCGTTATTCAACGTGTATATGAACAAGTGAGGCAAGTGCTTGACGATGTATATGTAGCGACCGATGACAGCCGTATCTATGATGCTGTTGTTGCCTTCGGCGGCCGTGCCATTATGACCTCTTCCTCGCATCAGAGCGGCACCGACCGCATTGCCGAGGCAGTGGATAAAATCGGTGGTGACTACGATGTGGTCATTAATGTTCAAGGTGACGAACCATTCATCCAACCCGTTCAGATTCAGACGCTCTGTCAGTGTTTTGATGATGCCGCAACAGAGATCGCCACTTTGGGTAAACGGTTTACCGACATGGAAAGTGTAGAAAGTGCCAACTCCCCCAAGATTGTCGTTGACCGCCGTGGCTTTGCCTTATACTTCAGCCGAAGCGTCATCCCATACGTACGCGGCCAAGAGCGTACCACGTGGCTGTCACATTATCCTTATTTCAAGCACTTGGGCATTTATGCCTATCGCAGACAGGTCCTGTCTGAGGTGACACGTCTGGAACAGTCGCCATTGGAAAAAGCAGAGAGTCTGGAACAACTGCGATGGTTGGAAAACGGCTACCGCATCAAAGTGGCCGAGACAGCGTTTGAGACGGTTGGCATCGACACGCCCGATGATTTGCGAAAAGCAGAAAAATTTTTGCAAAGCCGTAGCACCACACTTTAACCAGACACAGACACAGGCTGAATATGAAACCACAACAAATCCATCTACTGTCATCTGTTTTTATTGTATTTTGCATCGTCGCGTTTTTGATGATTGTCAATTGGGTGTTTCCCTTCACCTTTTCGATCTATTTCATCATTTGCGGGTTGAGCATGGGCCTTTTGACCCTGTTTCGCAAGAAGGAGAACAAGCTTTCACTGCTTCTACCATGGGCTCTGACGATGACGGCGTCGGTATTGGTGACCCACAACTACCTGCATCCCGGCACCGACGTATATAACAACTCCGACTATCATGTTTTGTCGCTGCGTGGTCTGGACGTGGCCAACGACTTGAAACTCATTAGTCAGCGAGACCGTGCCAATTCTTTGTTCGACGCCCCTTCCTATCGTGGCGAGCTGTTGCTGCACGGCACTGGCGACCATTGCGAGTTGACATATTCCATGACCGACCAGCCCCTTTATGTGGGCGACGGCACCCGTTTCCACTTGGTGAATCGCGAACAGCTGCCCTCTATGCGTCAATCGTTGACAGTAGCCACCGACAGCAGCCAGTTGGTGGTGAGCATCCGCCATTTTGAGCATCGCGAGAGCGTGGACAGTATCCATGTCTATCTGACTTACCGCACCACGATGCGCGGCGAAAACGACACGTTGGCTACGAACGCCCCCTATGAACGTTGTGACACTTCTTCTTTTAAGCGTTATATCACCGAATCGTACAACCTCTACGATATGGCTCGTGGCGGTATTTCGTTCGACCCCGCGGTATGGCAGGACGCCGAAGAAGAGCATCTGCTCAGTGCCATCCGTGATGTAAATGTCGTCCGCGACGATATCGTGAAAGGCGGTACAGCCAAACGCAGTGCCGACATCCCCTACTATGTGATATTACCCCCGGAGCTGCCTCAAGACATCTCCATTCTCTGCGATGACCAGACTGTGGTGAGCCACGGACAGCCCGTCAACCATATATCGCCCGCCACCGTTTCCATGCAGAAAGGCGAGTTGTTCTATATCGGTTGCGGTGAGGAATCTACCCGTCCGATGGCATGTGAATATGATGAAAGTGCCGACCGTCTGCGTCTCAACTATCATCTGCCCATCATGTATCACTTCCCTATTGAGGGACATCATGGGTCAACCAAACGGTTGAGCCGTCATCACATTGTCAATATCACCACATCCAGTGAAGACTTGGTGCACACAGAAGTGAAACAATCCTTCTTCTACGACCTGTTCCACCTTCCCCAAAACCGTTTTCATATCCATGGCATGGTGAGTTACAATATTGGTGACTCGCACAACATATTCAGTCCTAAATTCATCGATGCCAATATCAGGGGACAGCAACAGCTCAAGCAAGAACGGACGAAGAATCCGGAAAAATACGCCTTGGTATCAGATAATGGCAGCGTATGGCACTTCAGTGTGGATGACCTGCGCAAGACCAGTCCTGTGACGGGGAAGAGCAACCTGTTTGTCCGCGATTTGTGGATTATGGGAGTCATCCTTTTGATCTTCCTTTTTGCCTTGGTGGCACCCCTATTGTTATGGCCTCGTTCGAAGAAGAGCAATTTCGCCCTTGGTGTTTGGCTTTTCTTCGGTCCGATGATTGTGATGCGTTTATACTTGATGTGGCGTATTGCCGTCTTCCCTCCGTTGGAGCAGATTTCCCGTCGCGTGCTGATGCAGTATCGGATGGAGATTGGCGGTTTACGCAATGCGATGGTCATCACCTTGTTAGCCATCGGGGTGCTGATGTTGTTGACCATCGCAGCTAAGTTCATAGACAGGAGACATGCCGCAGCGACGCAAAAGGGAAAAACCGCTGCTCCATCCGGCAAGCAGGCATCCACCACGCTGTTGAGTCGATTGAGCGACAAACGTTTGAAAATCCTCTTCATCGTGTTGTGGTTGGTCACTTACGGACTTCACGTAGTGAGCGACTCCCCCTACGCCAATTTGTTTGCGCCGCTGGTTGTCTTCTTTTTCAATGAATACCTCTGCTTGAAGCGTTTGCCGATGATATGGCGGGGAATGAACATCACGTTGGCTCTTGGTGCATTCTTGTCTGGCGACCCCGGTTATGCCATCATGTTCTTTATCTTCGCCTGCCTTTACACCGCCTATATCATGCTCGTCTATCGCCATTCTGTTCAACAAGGTGAGCGACGGTTAGCGTTTCATATCGCTTGGTTGTGTTTTATTCTCTGTGCGGTGAGTGTGTGTCTGTCGTCATGGCTCATGGGTTTTGCCTATGATGAGACACCACTGTTCGGTCTGAGTTGGCTGACCGTGTCGCGCGTGCTGATGACGGCGATAGGAGCATTGGCTTTATGGCTACTCTACCGGGCCTCCGCCCATTTTGGCTGGCTTCAAGGCCGCCGGTCACTGCGCTGGGGACTGATGGCACTCAGTACCGTGGTAGTGCTCTTCGTGAGTGCCGTGTTGGTGCCAGCCTTTATCAATAAAAACGGCCATTTCAAATACCGCTCGTTGATACACACCCAGGAAGTCGGTTCCATTATGAGCAACGAGAACATCCTCGAACGCAACAGCGACCGTTTGCTGCAAGCCTCACAGAACCAGTGGTTCCTGCAGTATCATGACAACAAAGGCGATGCCGATTGTTTCAATGGTGACATCTTCACCTTGTCGCCCCACTTCCGTAAAGGTGTGACATGGCCGACTCAAGTGAGTGACGTGGTGTTGTCGCGTTATGTCGTTGGTGAAATATCCACCCTGCTTCCTGTGTTTATCATCGGTCTGTCGTTACTGTTTCTGCTGTTCCTGTTCCGCTCGCCCAACTTGTCGGCCACAGGTCGTATCCTGACCTGGGCGTTCGCCCTGCTTATCGCCGTTCAGATGACTTTTGTTTGGATGGCCAACACCAACCGCATGATTTTCTTCGGCCAGGACTTCCCCTTCCTGAGTCATAACGCTTTGGTCACCTCCATTTTGTTTGCCCTCCTTTTAGGAATGAGCATCGTTCTCTTCCATGAAAAGAAAGATACAGGGTTGCGTATTGATTATCTGACCGGGGTAAGAGAATTTGTAAAGTCGCCAAAAGTCAAAATCTTCTTCGTACTGTATATCTTGTTCTTTGGTATCGTTTATTTCACAGGCAACCGCTATTCCTCGTTGTACGGCGGTAAGGAAGCCGGACGTTATAATTTGAATACGACGATGCAACGCGCACAAAACGAGTTGGAGCGCATCAATGCCTCTATCGTGTCCTATCGCGCCAAGCGGCACCATCAATTAAGAAACGATGAAGACCTGACGCAACTATGGAACGCCATAGAGCATGAGACATCGGTGAAAGAAGACGTGGACCGGTTGTTGGCCGACACCTCTATTTCAAAGTTCACCTACTCGCTCTACGAAGCCTTCCGTACGAATCTGAAGAACCGCAACCGCTTTGACAACGTCATACACTTACGCCATGTTGGCGACCACTACGAGTTGGCGCTGAACAACGGTTTCTATTCACTTCGCAGCCCAGACGAAGACGGCAAGAGTTGGGCGGGCAGTATTTATACCGATGTTATCGACACACAAGACGACCGCAAAGAATATCATTTAGGTCAGGACGACGAGAATTTCCGTCAGATTATCATTCCAGCAGGATGGGTCAAGAACCAAGAACGTGTATCCATCATCGACTGCCGCGCTGCTCAGGCCCGCCGTTATCAGATGTTCCTCCACCATGGTGGTGAGAGCTATGCGATGAAGAATTGTCTGGTCTTCCCCCTGCATAAAGAAGACATCGCCGAGTTTACCTCGAAGAACCCCACCGCCCATCCGGAGTTTACCGTGTCGCTTCAAGCCGACGAGAACCGTTTGATGGTTAAGAATATCGACGTGAATGGACATGCCAAACCCGTATATCTGAAGCGCGACCACCTCTACTGGTTGCGTGAGTTCACCAACATGCTATACAATGCAAAAGACTCACTTCGACAGACAGACCAATTGATTACCATCGACGGTGAGTTGCAAGACTCCGTGATGCTCTTGATGCGAGCTAACATTCCTGGTATAGCCCAGTCGGTGGTGGCCATGGACGGTTACGGAAATGTGCGTTTGATGGCCGATTACAAGGGTCAGCACTATATCTTAGACCCCAACGACGACGAGCGCATCAGCAGTCTGATAGAGCAGACCTATTTGAATCCCGTGCCCCATGAAGACCGCAAATGGTTTGGCAACATGAACCTCTATTATATGCTGCCAGGTCCCGGTTCGTCGTTAAAGCCGCTCACCTATGCTGCTGTCACCTCACAAAGTATCGGCTATGATGGTTTTGACTGGGAGACGCTCCGGTTAAGAGCCTCTGGGTCGGAAATACTCAGATATGGTGTCGAAGAATTGAATTATGAGCGAGTCAAGCCCAGTGGTAAGAAGGGATGGCAGTCGCTGCCCAGTGATGAGGTGGGCGACGGTCTTTGGATAGACAACCATTTCTACCTGAGGCAGTCGAGCAACTTCTATAATGCTTTAGTGACGTATATCGGCATGACAGACATGACCGCCGACAAAGCCCGGACCATGATAGACCCATCCTCCAATTACTATCCTGTGATTAGTTTAAGTGGTCCATTTAGTTCCGGTTCACTCCGTCATTCCATGTCTGACCGCTTGGAAGGACGCCTGCCCCTCTTTAGTGGTCTGAACCGCAATTTAGGATTGTCAGTCGCCACAGGACGGATTCTTGACCGACAATCAGCCGAGTCGCATGGCCGCTTTGTCAACAGTCAGTTGTTCAACGCTGATGCCCGTCCTGAGGACACCTATGTATGGGTCTATCCCAATGCCTCATCAGCCTACTACAGCGCCTTCAACCAACTGCCCAAGCCTCATCGGTTGCGCAATTACACCTTAGGAGCTTCTCCGTTGCAACTCACCCCGCTGAAGATGGCTGAGATGTATGGCCGTCTCTTCTCCCAGTGCCGTGACTATTACGCTCACATCACACCGTTATATGAAGCGCCCCATAACCATTGGGCCACCTCAAACAGTGTCAGTCCCGAACGGTTATTCCAATTCTACCAGCATACCCTCTTCACGGGCATGAGGCAATGTTATGAGAGTGGAACAGCCCGTGCATTGGTTGACTCGTCGCAGTTGCCCTCCGAATACCACTACTATATGAAAACGGGCACACTGAACATCGACGAGAATCATCCGAGCGACCGTCTGCTGGCCGTCATCATCACCGACCACGATGTATGTACTGTCAGTTCCCCTTCCGACTATCACTTCTATGTGGTCTATTTCCGTTTTGTACAATCCAAAGGAGTCCCCCTGAGGGCACAAATAACAGCCACATTGAGACAGATCGTCCAAAGCAATAGTTTCCAGGAATATTTCAACCGTCCACTTCCCAACGATTAATCATGAATCATCAAATAGCTATCCGTACCGGAATCTTGCTCACAATAGTCATGTGTATATATGCTGTTCTGAGTCTGCAGCACACTACGAATTACGCCAACGAGAATCTGCCCCTGAAGAGCGAAGCGTTGGTGGTCGATGTGTTGCAAGACTCCGTCATCCGAGCCATTGACCGTGTCTATTTGAACAAAGGCAAAACCGACATCAGTATCGACAGTACGCATGCTGATTATTTTGAGATGCGTTTTCCAAACACATATAGCATTTTAGACCTGGCCTTGACTGATGAAGGTGCTGTAGTGCGGAAAGAAAATGAAGATATTCTAAAAGAAGATGGTTTGTTGGAAACCCGTGAAGAAGGTGACTATCATATCATACACTTGAAGAAATCATCAGGCTACATCTCCTTCCCGGCCTACATGTTGGTCGATTTGTTGCAACCAGAGGGGTAATCAAGGGGTAAAGGAAGTGAAAGGACAATCGTTCTGAGACTTGGATTAGGAGACTTTTTTGTGTTGAGAAATCATTAAAACTTAAATACGAAAGAATTATGGTCTATAACGAACTTGGGAAGACAGGGATGCGAGTATCGAACTTGAGTTTCGGCGCCTCCTCATTAGGCGGTGTTTTTCACAGCGTCCACGAAGATGAAGGCATTCAAGCCGTGATTAAAGCCGTCTCGATGGGCATCAACTTTATTGACGTGTCACCATACTACGGTCATCTAAAAGCTGAAACCGTATTGGGCAAGGCGCTCAAGGAATTGCCCCGTAACCACTATTACCTCTCCACAAAAGTGGGGCGTTACGGCAAGGATGGCGTGAACTATTGGGACTACTCTGCCCGTCGTGCCAAAGAGAGTGTGTATGAGAGCATGGAGCGGTTGAACGTCGATTATATCGACCTCATCAACGTGCATGACGTGGAGTTTGCCGATTTGCATCAAGTAGTGGAAGAGACCCTGCCCGCCTTGGTCGAATTACGCAAAGAGGGGGTGGTACGACATGTCGGCATCACCGACCTGCAACCCGAGAACTTGCGTTGGGTGATTGAGCACTCCGAGCCGGGTACGGTAGAGAGCGTGCTTTGTTTCTGCCACTATTGCCTGAACGATGACCTGCTGCTTGACTATTTGGACTTCTTCGAAGAGCGCGGTATCGGCGTCATCAACGCTTCGCCCCTCTCCATGGGCCTTCTCTCCCGGCGTGGTGCGCCCGATTGGCACCCCGCCCCGCAAACACTGAAAGACGCATGCGCACGCGCCGCCGCCTATTGTTCGGAGAAGAACTATCAGATAGAGCGGTTGGCCATGGAATATGCCACCAGTCTGAATCCGCGCATCGCAACGACCCTGTTCAGCAGTGCCAATCCGAAAAATGTGGTTTTAAATATCGCAAATGTCAATGAGCAAAACATTGATTATGACAAGATGCACGAGATGGTGAAAGAAGTAAGAGCGATCATCGGAGACCAGATGAGAGTGAGATGGAAAAATTCATAAAACAGGAACAATGACAATCATAGATGCCCACAGCCATTTGTGGCTGAGACAAGACACGACATGGAACGGATTGGAAATCCGTACCACAGAGAATGGACGGAGTCTCTTTCTCGGTGAAGAGGTGCAGATGATTCCTCCGTTCATGATAGACGGAAAGAATAGTGCTGAGATTTTCCTCTCCAACATGAACTATGCACAAGTGTCAGCCGCCGTGGTGGTTCAAGAGCTTATCGACGGCAACCAAAATGACTATTTGGAGACCGTTCGAAAACAGTTTCCCGACCGCTTTCTGGTATGCGGCATGGTCGATTGCTTCGGTCATGACATGGCAGCTGAGGCGGTGACACTCGTGGAGCGCGGATTCGACGGCATCGCCATTCCCGGACACCGACTTATCCTCGACAACCGCCGCGTGTTGCTCAACAGCCCGGAGATGATGGCCATGTATGACGTGATGGAACGGCATGACTTGTTTCTTTCCGTGACCCTCGCCGATGGCGACCTGCAAGTAGGCGAATTACGCGAGGTGGCAGAAACCCACCCACGGCTACGTATCGCCATTGGCCATTTCGGGATGCCGACCCGTGAGAAGTGGTTGGAGCAGATTCGATTAGCCCGCTATGCAAACGTCTATGTGGAGTCAGGCGGTATCACCTGGCTCTACAACAGCGAGTTTTACCCCTACCCCGGAGCCATTCGTGCCATCCGTGAAGCCGCTGACCTTGTGGGCATGGACAAACTGATGTGGGGCAGCGACTATCCCCGCACCATCACTGCCATCACCTATAAGATGAGTTATGATTTCGTCGTGAAGAGTAAGGAATTGACAGACGAAGAGAAATCGCTCTTCTTAGGCGGCAATGCTGAACGGTTTTACGGACTCCGCGATTTAATTGTACTGCCGTATGTGAAAAACATGTCGGAGTGACATCTTAAATTCCAAGAATTTAAGAACATGCGAAACATGAGTTTAGTAAGTTAAAGTACGAAGTATATATATTTAAGTATTTGGAGTAATTTATTTATTATTATCATATGAAAGCAATACAAATAACTGCAGAGAGAGAGATGTCGGTGGTGAACATTCCCGAAGTGGAGATGGGAGCCGATGACGTGTTGTTACAGTTGAAATACGTGGGGTTTTGCGGAAGCGACCTAAGCACGTATCTCGGTAAGAACCCCATGGTGAAGATGCCCGTGATACCCGGTCACGAGGTGGGTGCCGTGGTGGTGAAAGTGGGTGCTCATGTGCCTGATGGTTTGAAACCCGGCATGACGGTGACGGTCAATCCCTATACCAACTGTGGCAAGTGCGCCTCGTGTAGAAACAATCGCGTGAATGCCTGTCAGCATAATGAGACTTTGGGAGTGCAACGCGATGGTGCCATGCGTGAGTATCTGGTCCTGCCGTGGGAGAAAATCATTCCTGCCGGACTGCTCACACCAAGAACCTGCGCTCTGATAGAACCAATGAGTGTGGGATTCCACGCTGTGTCGAGAGCGCAAGTGACCGATATCGACGTGGTCATGGTCATTGGTTGCGGGATGGTGGGCATGGGAGCCGTGGTACGTGCCGCACAACGCGGTGCCACGGTGATAGCCGCCGACATCGACGACGAGAAATTGGCATTAGCCAAAAAGATGGGAGCCAACTATACCGTGAACACCCTCAAGGATGATGTTCACGCACGTTTGATGGAAATGACCTCGGGTGGTTTCGGGCCCGATGTGGTGATAGAAGCCGTGGGTAGTCCTGTGACGTATCAGATGGCCGTAGATGAAGTGGCCTTTACCGGCCGTGTCATCTGTATCGGTTATGCCAAGACCGAGGTGTCGTTCCAAACCAAATATTTTGTACAGAAGGAATTGGATATCCGCGGTTCACGCAATGCGCAACCCTCTGATTTCCGTGCCGTCATCCACTATTTGGAGAAAGGCACCTGTCCGGTGGACTCACTGATCAGTCGCGTTGTCTTGCCCGAAGAGGCTCCTGAAGCCATGGCCAAATGGGCAGAAGCACCAGGCAAAGTGTTCCGCATCTTGGTATCTTTTTAATATCGGTATCTTTTTTGAGCGCATCGTTCTAAAGGATTTGTCAACCTCAAAAGTACCGCTCTGAAAGAGCAGTCAGCACTCATCTCAAACCGTGGTTTGGGATGAGTGCTTCTTACTTTTATCAAGAAAAGAAACTACTTGATTATGATTTTGGATTTACAATCATCACATAAGTGTTTCATACCAGAGATATTCTGCATATTCGTTTCATGAGCCACACATTGCGGGTCATTTTTTACACAATGTTGAAGACTAAAGAAGGAATGTGACAATTCATGAGCAACCACTTTCCAGAAATCCCTCTTATTATTCTTCAATCTGCAGTCAGAGGCCACGCATACCTGTTTTCCTTTAAAGGACAGTCCGCATCCCACCCCTGACACATTCTCATCTGCGTATGAGACGTCTTGATGCGTGACCACGATGATGGCGTTGTGAGAACTATCTCCTAATCGACTGATTATCTTATTGGCGCTGTAGCCTATACCATTGTCATTTTTCATAGAGTCATCGAGTTTGATAGGAGACGACACCTCTATCTCAAGCTCATATCCCAAGCTCTCGTTGATGAAGTCGTTCAGTCGGGGAACCAATGCATTAACCTCTTTCGTCGAAAACTCTGAGGTAGGTTGTAAAATCACTATAGGTGGACAGGTGCACCGGATTTTTTCATCAACATTTTGTTGTTTACCGCAGCCCACCATAAGGACGGAGACTGTCAAAAAAATCAATAGCTGTTTCATTTTCATAACAATTATCATTTTCATAACAATTACATTATTACCATGCTTCATTCTGACCGCAAAGATAATCAGTTTTGAAGCACTGTACGAATTATCGCCTGATGCATGTATGAAAGTAGAGCTTTTTTGTACGAAAGCGCAGATAGAAGTACATTTCAACAATGATTTACCCCACAAAACAAGGCCATACAAGAGTTGAGCAAGCAAACTGGCAAGAAGAATAAAAAGTAATCTGCTGATGTCAGACTTTATGCCAAGGATAACTGCCGGGTTTGAGGATGACTGTTGAACCTTCTGGTGTCGTCATCGCCACGACTCCCGGTGCAAATACCTTTGTGACTTGAAACTGATGCCATCCGACGGCATTTAAACAAGCGAAAGCAGTGGCACCGCCCTCAATGACCAGTCGCTGGGGACGGTGTATTTTTATCAGTTCATTGGTCATCCAAGCCATGGTCTCACGCAACCGGATAGCGACAGCACGCCCTGTAAGATGACGGTGGGGAATGGTCAGAATCACCCCTTGACCTGACGTGTAGGTTTCTTTCATTTGTTGAAACCATAGACTGGGACTTGATTCCCCCTCATAAACGGACAGAGGCATCGGGCAGACAGGCAATCCTATGTCAGGAGGCACGCTTTGCGTACTGCCACAAAGGAAGAGGGTTGAAGGTTGAGGGTTGAGGGTTGAGGGATGAGAAGAATGAAGGTTGAGGGAAGAAGGGTTGGAGTGAGAAGTAAAAGATGTGAGCAATACCGTAAAGAGGTCAGCTGCCCCGGCAAAAAAGGTGTGGCCATCATCGTATTCATTGACCACTTGGATGATATCGTCCACGGAGCAAGCATCCGGCATGATGACATGGTGTTCGGCTGCATCGGGAAAGCGCTCTTCCATCGAAGATGTTGTGGCAGGAAATTCAGGGTCGAAAGAGAAATCCGTTTGATGGATGGGCACACCATTGATACGATAGACGCCTTGACGGATGACACGTCCTTTTGACGGATTGGCAGGAAGGAAAACAGCCCTTTGACAACCTGTGACTTGCATCAGAGCAGACAGTTCAGCAATCACATGGCCACGTAGAGCGGAATCCGTCTTTTTAAAGAATAATGAGGTGAGGGGCGAAGGTTGAGAGGTCTGACCCGATGGGTGAGGAGTGAGAAGCATGAGAATTTGTTTAGTAGCGGGGACGGCTTCTTGCTCCGTCATGGAACGGGTGTCGGTGGCGATGACATGGACATCACACGGTGACACCTCTCCATCCGCACCGATAGAGAGATGCACTTGGAGGCCGTGCTGAAATGCGATGCCCGCGATCTCAGCAGCTCCTGTGATATCGTCGGCGATGACAATCATTTATGCTGAAGCCGGTAGATAGCCATGCGTGTAGCATAATCGATGGAGAGCGTCATGGCCGTATCGCTTGCGATACCTTTGCCTGCCACATCAAAAGCCGTGCCATGATCGACACTGACACGAATAATCGGCAGACCAAGGGTGATGTTGACACCCGAAGCGCTCTCCATTTTGCCCGTTTCTTTATTCCAGTTGAAAGCACACACCTTGAGTGGAATATGTCCTTGGTCGTGATACATGGCCACGCAACCGTCGAACTGTCCACATTTGGCTTTCGCAAAAATACTGTCGGGGGGCACAGGTCCATCCACATTAAACCCACGTGCACGCAGTTCCTCGATAGCCGGAGTAATCTCTTGCGCCTCTTCATAGCCGAACATGCCGTTCTCACTGCTATGTGGATTCAGACCGGCAACACCGATATGAGGATGTTCGATACCAAACTGACGGCAAGCGTCGTCTATCAGTTCCGTCACCTCGATAATCCGTTCTTTTTTCACCAAGTCGCAAGCCTTTCTCAGTGGAACGTGTGTTGAAACGTGAATGACACGGATATTCTCATCGGCCAGCATCATGGCGTATTTTTTCGTTCCCGTGAAGGTGGCATAAATCTCGGTATGACCATCAAAATGATGACCAGCCAAGTTCAAGGCCTCCTTATTGAGGGGTGCCGTCACCGTACCATCCACCTCATCAGCCATAGCCAGGTCGATGGCCTTACGGATGCAGACAAAGGCGGCATTGCCACATTGAGCCTGTACTTCGCCGAAGCGGAATGAAGACATATCCACACAATGCAGGTCGAGCACATCAATGGTGCCCCATTCGAACTTCGCCTCACTGACTCGTTCAACAGCATTAATGTTGACATCGAGTCCGAGCAGACGTACCGCCTCGCGCATCACAGCGGCATCACCAGTGACTATAGGACGACATTTTTCGTACGTCTCCTTACGACTAAGGGCACGCACTATGATTTCCGGACCTATTCCGGCGGGGTCGCCCATGGTTACAGCTAAGATGGGGAGGGAGGAGGACGCTAACGAAGAAGCGGATAACGATTGATTAGAAATCATATAGAAAATATGTTGATTGTGAATGATATATGATGAATTAGTATAAAGCATTGTAAATGTCACGGGCATCTTGGAGAGACACCTCTCGGGGGTTGTTTTTCAAAAGCCTCTGAACTTTCAATGCAGCGTTGGCCATGCCTTCTACGGCCGACTGCGGAATACCGATGTCGGAGAGTTTTTTGGGAATGCCAACCGCTTCAGAGAGTTGGTCAATAAAATCGACACCGCGTTGGGCCGTCTCATCATCATTAGCACCCGGTTGGACACCTAAAGCAAGAGCCACTTCAGCATAACGACGGAGATTGGCCGGACGGTTAAATTTCATGACTGTAGGTAAGAGGATGGCATTCGACAGTCCATGTGGAATATGGAACTCCCCTCCGAGAGGATAAGAGAGAGCATGCACAGCAGCCGTATTGACCGGTCCCAGACAAAGGCCGCCATAGAGCGACCCGAGTGCCAAGGCCTCACGTGCCTCTTGGTCTTGTCCGTTTTTCACCGCTTGATTCAAATGGGCAGCGATGAGACGGATACCTTGCAAAGCATAGATATCCACCGCAGGGTGGGCGAACTTATTGGTATAAGCCTCGATGCAATGTGTGAGCGCATCCATGCCTGTGTCGGCCGTTACACGTGGAGGTACCGTCCATGTGAGTTTCGGATCCACATAGGCCGCATCCGCGATTAAGAACGGACTGACCACACCTTTTTTGAGTGCATCACGTTCATCGAGCAGAATCGCATTCGGCGACACCTCACTGCCCGTGCCCGCAGTGGTAGGCAGGCAAGCGAACCAAAGTCCTTTTTTCAGAATCAATCCCGTGCCGAAGCAGTCCACCACCTGTTGCTCACTGTTGACAAAAGCAGCAACGAGTTTAGTGAGGTCGAGCACGCTGCCACCACCGATACCCGCCACGCTGTCAGCATGAAAAGCACGCGCTTTCTCAAGGATGGCATTGAAATCCGACACGGTAGGCTCTGCAACGATGTCACTGACTACCAATAGCTGTACGCCATTGGACTGCAATTGCAGTAATACAGGTTCAATCAACGGCAAGATGGGTGGAGCCGTGAGCAACACCATTTTTTTGTATCCTAATTTCAGGTAGTCATCACAAAAGGTCTGGATGCAACCTGTTCCAAACACGATTTTCTGGGGTTGAAGAAGAGTGATGGGAGTCATGGGGATTTTGAATGTTGAATGTTGAATGTTGAATGTTGACGAGTTGTTGAGGACTCTGTCCGAAAAATTGTTGCCTGCGGCGATGAAGAATTATAAATTACGAATTATGAATGATTCTTTTTCTTTTTTGCTTCAAGGTAGCCGTAGATGGTGAGTTCTTTGGGGGCTTTTGGCGTTTTGAAGAAGAAACTGGCAATATAGCCGACGACGAGGACTATCAGATGACTATATACACCGAGCATGTATTTGTGATGGGAGAAATTATAATCGCCCATATCGAGGAGAATCTCCTTGGTGCCGTTGCCGTCGATATCCACTTTCGTCGAAGTAAGAACTGCGTATGCCGTGAAGAGCACAGCCACGATGATGCCTATATACAATCCTTGTTTATTGGCTCTGCGGCTGAAAAGTCCGAGCATAAAGATACCGACTATACCCGCAGAGAAGATGGCATAAAGCGCAAACAAGGCACCGAGGACCCCTTCACCGCCCCATGAGATGTATAGGCACGCCACCCCGACAGCCCCTACTCCACTGGCCACGACCATCCAACGGCCAAAGCGCAGTTTCTGACTGTCGGTGGCATTCTTCTTGAACCGTGCATAGTAATCCTGCACAGCAATGGCCGAGATACAGTTGAGATCAGAGTCGAGACTGGAGATAGCAGCCGCTGCCAAGGCCGCCACAATCAGTCCGCGGATGCCCACCGGCAGTTCATGAGCAATAAAATACGGAAACACTTCATCAGCCTTGATGTCAACAGGCAAAACAGGTGCCCCAGACGAATGATAATATGCGAACAAGCAAGTGCCGATGAACATAAAGAGCGCCCAGATAGGCACAGACATCAGCACACCAATATAAGCCGCCTTTTTTGCCTCTTTATCATTTTTGGCAGCGAGGTAACGTTGCACGATTGTCTGGTCGGTGCCATATTTCTGCAAAGCATAAAAGATACCGTTGAGCACCATCACGAGGAATGTCAGGTCCACCAGACTCCAATCATACGGTCCGAAGTCGATTTTGTTATTCTCTGTGGCGATACGCATCACCTCTGAGGGACCTCCCTCGGGCAAAAAGAGCAGCACCAGCACACAGATAACACCGCCCCCGATGAGCAACATCCCTTGCGCCACATCCATCCACACGATAGCCTCCATGCCACCGAGCAAGGTCAATATGATAATGGTGATACCAAGAACCAAGACAATGGTATAGATGTCGATGCCCAAGAATGTTGCCAATGCCATGCTGACCAAGAAGAAGACGGTGCCCGACTTCGAAAAATGTCCCAATGTAAAGGCCACCGAACTGTAGAGACGTGCAAAGAGCCCGAATCGGCGTTCGAAATACTCGTAGGTACTCAATCGTATCACCTTTCTGAACAAAGGTACAATGACCCCTATCAACGCGAGCAAGACGATAGGCACCATGAGTCCCTGTACCAGCAAAATCCAGTTGCCACCATAGGCTGCTCCAGGATAAGCCAGGAAAGTGACACTTGAAATGAGCGTGGCAAAGATACTCATGCCCACCGCCCATGCGGGAATCTTACCACCGCCGGCGAAATAGGCAGAGGTGTCTTTTTGTTTTCTCGCAAAAAAGAGACCTGCTCCTATGGCGGCGAGTATAGAGGCCAAAACGATGACGTAATCAATCCAATGCATGATTATTCTGGGAGTTTAGGAGTTTTTTTGGGGGGAGGAGTTTAGGAGTTTGGGAGTTTGGACGTATGAGAAGTTGGGAGTGAAGGAGTGAAGGAGTGAAGACAAATGTACATATAAAGTTATTTATGAGAACATGCCAAATAGGGCTATTTTACGGGAACATGCCAAATAAGGCTATTTACGAGAACATGCTAACGCTTTAGACGCGATGGTTTGCTCCTCTTCGTCAGATAAGCGGTTGAGCGGCATGAGCATGAAGGGCTGACAAAGGTCTTTGGTTTGCATCATCACCTTGAGTGCTGCCAGACTCTGTCCGAGCGTGCGGTCTTTCTGGTAAATCTTCGCTATCTCGTTGGTCTCGTCCTGTAAACGGTTGGCGGTTGCCATATCGCCTCTAACTGCCGCCTCATATAGTTGGCAGAACATATTCGGCACGAAGTTACCCGTGGAAGGTACGATACCATCACCGCCCAACTCCAAGGCATGTGCTGACTGAGCTGCCCATCCACAGAAATAGGCGAAATCATCCCGCCCCTTCGCTATCTCGATACATGCCGCCATGCGTTCGAGGTCGCGCTCCGAATCTTTCAGTCCCACGATGTTGGGATGGTCAGCCAAGCGACGGATGACATCTACAGGTATGCTCATGTGAGTAGTGGCCAGGATATTATATAACATCAACGGTCCTTTGATATTGTCGACCAAGCACTTATAGTATTGATACATCTGTTCGGGCGTAAGCGCATAGTACGTAGGCAATGTGGCCACAATCACATCAGCTCCAGCCTTTGTATAAGCTTCCGCCTGTGCCAACTGTTCAGCAAAACAATTGCCCGTCAGTCCGGCATATATTATGGTGGCAGGGGCCAGGGGACAGGGGGAAGGAGAATTGTTTTCTTGAGGGTCAGAGCATTTGAGGTCACGTGCTTTTACCGCCGTCTCAACGAGTTTCAGGCCATCAGCCTGAGAGACAGAATTACCCTCGCCCGTCGTGCCCATGAGCAAGGGTGAGACACCATTCACGACAAAGAACGAGACGATGCGCTCGACAGAAGCCGTATCGAGCACACCGTTCTCAGTGACGGGAGTCACCATAGGGACAACCACGCCACAATATTTTTTTGTTTGCATCAAATGAAAAAATTTAAATTTATAGAGACTATAGAAAGTGTAGTGACTATAGAAACTATAAAGACCATAGAAACTATAGAAACCATAGAGGCTATAGATATTCTCTTTTATTCATGCACATAGAGGTTCCATCCGAGGTAGGTCTCAATGGCCTCATTGAGGATATCGACCACATCGGTGCGGCACATAGCCACATGGTGCTCGAATCCGTTTTTACAAATGTATTTCATCAGTTTTTGGAGGTTATCCACCTTTGTCACGGCGATACAGCCATCCATGCCATAGGGTTCATCCGTGATTTCGCCCTTGCCGAGGTATGCCTTGATACACCCCTTCGGGTCGTCCGTAGAGATACGGAAGAACGTGAAATCGCCCGCAGACACTTTCGCATAAACAGCACCGAAAGTGTTGACCTTGCCGAGAGTGCGTCCAAGAACTCCCAACGGACCCAGTTTGAGGTTATCGTTTCCGACGAACTGTTTGGGGAAGTTGCCGCAGTGCGTACATACGCATTTGTTGCGTTCCTCCGCAAAATTATTGTTCCAGTCGAGCAAGGCTGGAGCCTGTTCGCTGGCGAGTGCGAGCGCATACATGGAGATGGCACCAGCCAAGTCTGTCTCACAAGCCGCAGGAATCAGTTTGTCACTGAGCATGGACATGGTGATACAGGGAGCGCAACCATAGTTTTGCTCGAGCGAATCCCAGCACTGGATGGCCACCGCCTGCACATCGTTTGCCTCAATCCAATTCTCCACCGCCACACCAAATTTAGCCTGTACGTTCAGTTTCTCCCGGTAGCTCTCCGGCACCTTGGCATAGTTGTGAATACGGCTGCACATCTCCTTGAACTTCGGGTCGTCGTCACTTACCTTCTGAGCGGCAAAGAGAATCTCGGAGAGGTCGGCAGGCACCACTGTGATACCACTCCGTTGTAGCAGTTTCTCACTGGCCCGGCAGGTATTGAAGCCGAGCGGCCGGGTACCGATTTGTCCAAGCCGGCAGTGACGGAGTCCATTAACCACTCGACAGACAGCAGCAAATTTTTTAAGGTCTTGAGCCAGCAAGGGACTGTTGATGCTATAGGTATGCAATGTAGTATCAGTGAAAGGGATACCATATTGATAGAGGTTGTTGCAGACGGAGATTTTTCCGCAGAAAGCATCTCGGCGACTGTCAAGGTCAACCTTGTCATTCTCATCGTCACACGCTTGAACCAACACCGGCACATTGAGGTCAGCATCACTGATGGCATTGATGATACCAATCTCGAAACCGAAATTAGGTAACGAAACCACAATACCGTCTATCTCATCACGATGGGCACGGAATTGTTTTGAAACTTTCAGGCCATCATCACGAGTCTCAATACTGCTACTACCTGTGGGAGTAGCGTCCTCGGGCAAGATGACATACTCATAGCCGAGGTCGTCCATGGTCTTGAGTAGTTGTTTGCGCACGTCGCGTGCCAGTTCAGAATTGAAATATGCGCGTGTTCCGATGATCACGCCGAAACAAGTTTTTCCGTTTTTCATATTGTTATGGGGTTAATGGGTTTTTATGGGGAATGAATGAGGTGAATGGGGTGAATGAGGCAAATGAGGTAAATAAAGTAAAAAGGAGAATAATCCGATAAAAAATAAAATTACGAGCAGATTTTCTCTACGGCTTTTCTCCAGCCTTGGTATAGAGAATCTATATCTGATGCTGGATGAGGCGTGAATACTTGCGTCACTTTCCGCAAAGGAATAACCTGTTCGGGAGAAGTCCATATCTTACGTGCGATGCCGTTCATGATGACAGCGCCCAATGCAGAGGCGTCCTCCACCTCTGTACAGATGACCGGTGTATTGAGCAGGTCGGCTTGGAACTGCATGAGGAAGCGGTTTTTCGTAGGACCGCCGTCTGCACAGATTTCAGACAAACCTTTAGCCTTTTCTGATGCGTTCTCCGTAGAGAAACTCTTTGTCATCACCTGAACCAAATCTTTGATTTGATAAGCGATAGACTCAAGAGCCGCCCTAAGGAAATGTGCACGTGTCGTGGCAAAGGTCATGCCGATAACACCAGCCTTGGCATCAGGTTTCCACCACGGAGCGCCCAAACCTGCAAAAGCGGGAACGATATAGACACCTTCTGTAGAGTTCACTTTCACAGCCTCGGCCTCCATCTCAGCTGGATGTCCCACCAGATGCAATTGGTCGGCAATCCATTTCAGGGTAGCTCCTGTACTATAGATATTCCCTTCAAAGCCATAGTAATGCCTTCCGAAGGCAGAAAAAGCGACAGAGGTGACGAGGCCTTCAGGAGCCGGTTTGGGCTGTTCACCGATGTTCACCATGACAGAAGAGCCTGTGCCATAGGTCACTTTTCCGGCCCCCTCAGCGAAACACATCTGTCCGACAAGCGCCCCATGCGAGTCGCCCAAGACACCGGCAATGGGTATGGATTGTTCGAAGATACCCTCAACCGTCGTTGTCCCGTATATGGCGTCGCATGGCAGCACCTCTGCCATCATCGAACGAGGAATACGGAACAGACGCAGCAAATCGTCATCCCATTGCATGGTATGGATATTGAAGAGCATGGTACGAGAGGCATTGGTCGTATCGGTGTAAAACGACTGTCCATGCGTAAGCCGCCAAATGAGCCAGGTGTCAATGGTGCCCATAAGCAGCAATCCCTGTTCTGCCATCGCCTGTGCTTGCTCTACATGGTCAAGAATCCATCGCACGCCTGTTGCAGAGAAATTCGGGTCGATGAGCAGTCCCGTCTTCTCCTTCACCATTTCCGCATACCCCTCTTCGCGCAATTGCCGACAAAGGGCTGCACCTCTATTGTCTTGCCAAACGAGCGCATTGTAAATGGGTTTACCCGTTGTTTTATCCCAAACCACCACAGTTTCACGTTGGTTGGTGATAGCGAGGGAGAAAGCCCCCCTCCCTGCCTCCCCCGAGGGGGAGGAGTAGTTAGATTGAGAAATAACGTTGGATGCCGATTGGAGTAAGTTGCGAATGGCCTCTACCATATTTTGGTAGATTTCTTCTGCATCGTGTTCCACCCAACCCGCTTGCGGATAATACTGTTTGTGGTCAACATTAGCACGCGCCAGCATTTTGCACTGTTCGTCAAAAAGCATGGCTTTGGTGGAGGATGTGCTTTGGTCTATTGAGATGAACATGAAGATTTTAGGTTTTGAGGTTTGAAATTGGGGGCAGAGGGCAAGGAGCAGGGGTAAGAAATCTGCTTAATACTGTACCCTAAACCCTAAACATTCAGGAAATTGAGGGCTGATGCTACGATGCCTTCCGCATCCATGCCGTAATGATGGAAGATTTCGGCATTGGTGCCATGCACCACATTCTCATCTGGAATGCCGATGATACGCACAGGAACGGGATGTTCACTGAGACATTCGCAAACCATGGCACCGAGACCACCAAACCGACTGTGTTCCTCAACAGTGATGATACGCCCCGTTTCACTTGCAGCTTTCCTCACCGCCTCCTCGTCGAACGGTTTTATCCATGAGAGGTCAAGTACCCGTGCGCCAATGCCCTTCTCTTTCAGCGCAAGTGCGGCCTGCCAAGCATGATAGACCGTCTCGCCTGTAGCAATGATGGTCAAGTCATTGCCCTCAGTGACCGTGATGGCTTTTCCAAGTTGGAAAGCAAAATTGTCATCAGCATACACATCAGGCACAGCTGCCCGTCCCACGCGCACATAACAAGGTTTGTCGAAATCGACAAGGAATTTGACCAATTTTCTTGTCACCCTCCAATCGCTGGGCAGACATACGGTCATACCCGGGAAAGTGCGAAGCGCCGCAATATCGTGAAGCGAATGGTGCGTAGCACCGAGAGCGCCATAGGCCACGCCGCCACTCACACCAAGAATGGTGACGGGATTCTCGCTATATGCGAGGTCAACCTTTACCTGTTCGAGAGAGCGTGCGACATAGAAACAGGCTGGTCCGCAGCAAAACACCTTCTTTCCGCTGTGTGCCAATCCTGCGGAAATACCGACAGCATCTTGTTCCGCGATACCACATTCCACGAACTGTTGAGGTAATTGTTCGGCAAAATCGCCGAGGGTGACAGAACCACGTGCATCCGTTGTCACCGCAATAATATCTTTGTCTTGACGTGCCAGCTCCACCAGCGTGTCAGTAAACATTTTTCTGCAAGCAATCATTTTGTTAAAAGTAAAAAAGTAAAAGAGTAAAAAAGTAAAAAAAGAGAGGCGGTAAAGAGATATTATAAAAATATAGGAAATATAGCTGCAATTGAAATCACATCGATGATTCTAATTGGCGGATTCGTTCTTCAATCTCTTTAACCGCATCAAGGCATTGCTGCTCGTTTAGTACGCCATGATGCCACTTAGCGATACCTTCCATGAAACTCACTCCTTTTCCTTTCGTGGTGTTGCTAATGATGAGATGCGGTGCATGATTATGATAATCAATCTTATCAAAGGTGCGGATAATGTCGTCCATGTCATCACCATTCATGCTGGTGACATCCCACCCGAAGGCAGACCAACGCTCGCGTATGCTGTCGATGGGCATGACATTCTCCGTATCGCCACTGATTTGGAGGTGGTTGCGGTCGATGACCGCCACGAGATTGTCCAGTTGGTATTTGTGTGCCGCCATCGCCGCCTCGTAGATAGAGCCTTCGCCCTGTTCCCCATCACCCATGAGCACATAGGTATGGTAGTCTTTTTTATTCATTTTCGCCGAAATAGCCATGCCGATGCCGATGCTAAGCCCATGACCGAGCGCACCACTGTTGACCTCGATGCCCGGCACCTCAATGGTCGGGTGACCGGAGAGGATAGACCCGAACTGTCCGAGCGTATCAAGAATCTCGGGTTGAAGAAAGCCTTTAGCTTCGAGCGTAACATAAAGCGCTTCTACACAATGTCCTTTACTGAGCACGAAGCGGTCGCGCTCAGGTGCTTTGGGCTGGTTGGGGTCAAGCCCTTTCATGACATGGAAATAGAGGGCAGTCATCACATTAAGGCATGAGAGGTCGCCTCCGATATGGCCGGCCTTCGCCTTGTAAACGACCTCTACGAGTCGTTTGCGGTTTTTCTCTGCGAGGAGTTGTAGATTTTTTGTAGTCATAGATACGATAGATATGATAGATACTATAGACACTATAGTTACTATAGATATGCTTACATCAGTTTGCCTTTTTCGGCGAGCGTGTCGTGGTTGTTTTTGAGGTCGGTCCAATCGACCTTTGTGCCTGTGGGTATGGCATTGATGTATTTCTCGATATTGGTATATCCGTCGCCGTTGCAGTCAAGGATTGCGTCTGCGGGATTATTAGGGTTAAGACCGTTGGCTTTTTCCCACTCATCGGGCATTCCGTCACCATCAGAATCTTTCCAAGGATTCCATTTTTGATATTCGGGATAGCCACCCATCTGTCGGGGGTCGGTGATGATGCCATCCTTATAAGAGTCTTTCGGCAGACGACGGTATTTGAAGAACCCTTCCTCGTTCTGTGACTTGACGTCCAATCCCCACATATCACCATAAGGATTGTCTTTCACCTTCTTCTCATAGTCCTTCACATAGTATGCCACACCCGTGCGTACCTCGTCCATGATACGTTGGTCAACGATATCGCGACAGGGTACAGTAGCGCCCGCATGTTGAAGCACCCATTCAAACGCCTCTTGTGCACCCATGATGCTCACCGGAGCCATGACGAAAGGTTTGTCGGAACGCATGAGAGCCTTCTCTGTTTCATCCATCTCACCATCTTTGTCAGCCGTCTGAATGCCGCCATTCCAGTTGTCGGCAGTGATGGCAGGATACCCTTCCATGATATTTCCGGAGGCATAGACACGTCCGAACTGTTTAAAGGGGAAGAGATTGACACTGCGGCTCTCCGACTTTACGATACGGTGACCGACGGGAGTATCTTTCGGTGTGAGTGGTCCGGGTTTATAATAGTTGTTGATAAAATTAGACATCGTGGTGTATTCGCCACCGTCGGCCGTACGGTGAACCCAGTTGTAAACGACGTTGTTGATATAGTTGAACACCCCACCCCATCCGATTGACGGGTTGCGTCCGGTATTGTCAGCCCAGAGGTTACGCATGAACGTGGTGTTCTCGCCGCCGATGGTCGAACCGAAAGCGTGGTTCCACGTATCGAGCGCCTTGGCAGAGATACTATTCTGGATGGTCACATTGACAGTAGGTTCCTTGCGTTTGGCCTTGCCATCGCCGAGGTCGAACATGTGACGGTAGAAAGAGATATTCTCATCAAGTCCCCACTCGCATGAGCAGTGGTCAATCATGATGTTACCCACAGGGTTGCCACCGAAAGAGTCTTCACGATGCCACACCAATGTCTCGCCGCGGCGGAAGCGCATGTGGCGGACAATCACATCGTGGGTATCAACCTGGAATGATTCACCTGCAATGATAACACCTTCGCCTGGTGCTGTCTGTCCTGCGATGGTGATATAGGGAGCACGCACATAAATCGGTGATTTCAGACGGATGATACCAGATACATTGAACACGACGATGCGTGCCCCACCCTGCTCACAAGCCCAACGGAAAGAACCGGGACCATCATCATTAAGATTGGTCACGGTGAGCACCTTGCCACCACGTCCGCCGAAAGTGTACATGCCACCGCCTTCAGCTCCCGGGAAGGCAGGGATGTCAGCCTGACGCAAGTCATACGGACGAGCAGCCCAAGGAACGTAGGGCCTTCCTTCTTTTGCTTCTTGAATCACAATGGGGAAAGCGACCTCCCATGCAGAGTCGCTATGTGCTTTCCAACTTTCTTCTAATGAATCAATCAAGCGTTTCGCCTCGCCTGTGATTTGAGGGTACTGCGCATTTGCCGCCATTGCCATGAGCATATAGCAGAACAATAAGGAAATTTTTCTCATGATATATAAAATATATAATTACATTTAATATAGGACGAAGAAGATTTAAAAATGTAGTCAATGAAAGGCATGAAAAAATGTCTACAAAAAAGCGCGAAAAGGGGCAGGCATTCGTGCCCGCCCCTTTAGAGCTCATTATAGAAGAATGAATGGTTTATTTCAGAATGACTTTCTTGCCGTTGTGGATGAAGATGCCCTTTGTGGGAGCCTTCACTTGCACACCCTGCAGGTTGTACCACTTGCCATCATTCGTCTCGGCAGCGTTGATGCCTTCGATGCTGTCGATCACCGCGAAGGTGACAGTGATGGTCACATCGCTCTCCGGCATGAGGAAGTAGTAGTTGTAATCCTGTCCATGATCAACACCGCTTTCTTGGATCACTTCCACGTCGGCATCAGCAGCGTCCTTCACAACGACGGACTGCACTTCATAGCCTTCATCCGGTTTAACCATCATACAGATCTTCTTACCAGATTCTGCGTATGGGTCATCCTGCATATTGACGCTGACAACCGTCACCTGTCCGTTGGTCGTTTCACTGAGCGTGAGCTTCGCCAGCTTGACAACTGTCATGGTGACTGTCACATTGCTTGCGGGCATGATGAAGTAGTGTTTCTCGTTATCACCATCACCTTCAACCATGACTTGGATCTCCTCGCCAGTGGTATCGTTGACGACAGTGCCACCGCTGACCTCATAGCCTTCGGCCGGTTTCACATCCACATACACCTTTGTGCCTTCTGCAGCGTACGGAGTCACAATGACCTCACAGTTCTCAGCCACCACATTGATGGTAAATGCCTCGTAGGTGCCCCAGCGCGGGTCGCCAGTCTGGTTCTTGGCCTGGTCTGACTGTGCCGCAAGAGCGAAATCGGCATTGTCGGCATCCTTGAATCCGGGATTGGTAGTCAGGATGGTCTCGCTATTGTCGTAGTTGGCCTCGCTTGCAGAGAGGTCTTCACCATCCTTGAAATAGGTGTTGTATGCGAATGTCTTCGGAGCATTGCTACCGAAACGTCCACCTGCCAAACGGCGGATGACATCGCCGGCGCAGTCAACCCAGATATTCTTCTGTATGTCGAACTTCACATAATTCTGTCCACCGACAGCACTGTAGTTAGCCCACTGGCCATCAGCAGCAATGACCTTGTAGAACGTATTGCTCTGGTAGTTCATCGTCATAAATTCTGTAGTATTGTCGAAGCCGTAGCGGTCAAGACGGGCACTATTGTTGTAACGAATGAAATACTTGGCGACAGCATTTCCATAGACGGTAGAGTTCTTGATGTTCACATCCTTCACGCCGCCGGCCTGGAATGCAATAAGAGCATCATTGCTCACACTCTCCGTGGCAAGGCCAATCAAAGCATTCTCGATGGTCAGGTCAACCACACAGTATTTCGTGTTGTTGTCGTAAATGATATTGTGCTTGACGCCTGTGATGGTCACGTTGGCTATCTTCATGTTCTCCACGCGGAAGTAGTCGTTGACAGCTTCTACAGAAGGAGTCGTGCTCAACTGGAACAGAGCAGCATCAACAGCCGAAGCGTCGATAGTTGCGTTGTTGCCGTTGATGGTCAGGCAAGCAGGAGCCACGATAGGAGCAGACACCGTGTAAGCAGCACCTTCAGTCAGGTTGATGGTGATGTTGCCCACTTTCTTCACACCTTCCTCGGCAGCAGCGAGAGCAGCGTAGATGTCACCTTCAGCAGGTGAGATGGTGATGTCGGTGGGAGGAGCAAGACTTTCGTCATACTCAACCAACCATCGAGGATCACCGGTCTGATATTTAGCCTGGTCAGAACCTGCAAAGATGTGGAAATCAGCATTGGCAGCGTCAGCGAACTTAGGATCTGTGGTCAAAATATTGCCGCTATTGTCGTAGTTGGCCTCGCTTGCAGAGAGGTCTTCACCATCCTTGAAATAGGTGTTGTATGCGAATGTCTTCGGAGCATTGCTACCGAAACGTCCACCTGCCAAACGGCGGATGACATCGCCGGCGCAGTCAACCCAGATATTCTTCTGTATGTCGAACTTCACATAATTCTGTCCACCGACAGCACTGTAGTTAGCCCACTGGCCATCAGCAGCAATGACCTTGTAGAACGTATTGCTCTGGTAGTTCATCGTCATAAATTCTGTAGTATTGTCGAAGCCGTAGCGGTCAAGACGGGCACTATTGTTGTAACGAATGAAATACTTGGCGACAGCATTTCCATAGACGGTAGAGTTCTTGATGTTCACATCCTTCACGCCGCCGGCCTGGAATGCAATAAGAGCATCATTGCTCACACTCTCCGTGGCAAGGCCAATCAAAGCATTCTCGATGGTCAGGTCAACCACACAGTATTTCGTGTTGTTGTCGTAAATGATATTGTGCTTGACGCCTGTGATGGTCACGTTGGCTATCTTCATGTTCTCCACACGGAAGTAGTCGTTGACAGCTTCTACAGCAGGAGTCGTGCTCAACTGGAACAGAGCAGCATCAACAGCCGAAGCATCGATGGTGGCGCCGTTGCCGTTGATGACAAGGCTTGCAGGAGCCACGACAGGAGCAGACATCGTGTAGTTAGCACCCTCGGTCAGGTTGATGGTGATGTTGCGCACCAGTTTGCCAGCCGAAGCCTCTTCAAGAGCTGCGGAGATGTCGCCAGAAGCGGGAGAGATCTCGATATCCTCGGGTTCGGCAGCTGCAGAAGGAGTGAAGAGAAGACCGACGATAGTCAGTTTCGAGCCTGTGCAGAACACATAGTAAGTGTGGTTGGCCTGAGCGTCGAACTCAGCGGTGCCGGTGATTTTTGTCACCACCTTCACGCCGCCTTTGCCACCGTCGATCAGTGCGTTACTGCCATCTGTCGGAGCGGCATCCATGTACTCCAGTTCCGTACCGTCCTCGGCACAGACCTTGAAAGCATCGTGCTGTAACACCGCATTGTCGTTCACCACATTGAGGGTTTTGGCTCCTGTGGGATTGCCGTCAGCATCCACAACATCAGTCTCCACGGCATCCGTACCGTCGATGATGAAGAACTCCTTGTCGGTATTCAACACCATACCCAGGAGCACGGTACCATTCACAGCAGGAGTAATCATGTAGTAGGTACCACTTTGCGGGAGTTTACCCTCTTGTCCAAGAGTGCCATTAAAACCACCACCTTTGTTATCGAGGTCGTCTTTCGGGTTTTTGGTACCGACGAGGTAGATGAGACGACTCTTTTCCACCATTTCGCCCGATTCGTCCTCTTCCAAAACGGTTTGGGAGAATGGTGTCATGTAATCACCCTTGAAGCTCTTGGCCTCGTTCTTTTTCCACTGTGTGTCCTTACCGAGCACGAGTTTCACATTCTCGGTAGTGAACTCCTGAAAGTCGGTGTAGGTAGCACCGTTTTCAAACACGATTTTTTCGGGTTCACCGTCGGCAGGCGCTTTGAACACTTTTTGAGCGGCAAATGCGCATACTGCGATGAAAGCCAACGCAAATAGAGATAATTTTTGTTTCATAAAGTAAAAATTAGTTAATAAATATAGAATGAATTCGTAGTTCGTTGTTTTCGGTGCAAAATTAGCGAGTTTTTTTTACATCAGCAAATAAAAATCTCATTTTATTGACGAAAAAAGAAGAAAAGTGTAATTATTATTTTTAAGAATATTACAAAAGTGATGAAAATGCGTCAATATGTTATAAACGCGTTTATTCCATGAACAAAAAACTGATGGTGGCAGCCGTGCTGTCATTCTTTTTTGCTGTATCATCGTATGGCAAGGATATCTATGTATCCACCTCATTCCACGAACCGGCCACCGAGGGCCTGCGCTTCATCTACAGTTACGACGGTGTGCGCTGGGACAGTATTGCCGGCGTGTTTCTCACCCCCGGCGTGGGCAAGCAGTGTGTGATGCGCGACCCGTCGATCGTGCGCGGTCCCGACGGCACTTTCCACCTGGTGTGGACCAGTTCGTGGCGGGGCGACCGCGGCTTCGGCTACGCATCGTCTAAAGACTTGATACACTGGTCGGAAGAGCGGTTCATTGAAGTAATGAATGACACCACAACAGTCAACGTGTGGGCACCCGAATTGTTTTACGACGATGAGCGCGGACAATACATGATTGTCTGGGCCTCGTGCGTGCCGGGGAAGTTTCCCGACTACCAGGAAGAGCATCTGAACAACCACCGCTTATATTACACCACGACCAAGGACTTCAAGCGGTTCAGCGAGGCCAAACTCTTTTACGACCCCGGATTCAGTGCCATCGACGCCACATTGGTCAAGCTCCCACCCCTCAGTCCTTCGGACAGCTCCCCTCGGGCAGGGGAGCAATATCGGTACGTGATGGTGGTGAAAGACAACTCGCGGCCGATGCGCAACATTAAGGTGGCTTTTGCGCAGTCGCCATACGGCCCGTGGAGCGAAGCCTCGGAGCCCTTCACCGAGCAGTTTACCGAGGGTCCGAGCACCGCACATGTAGGCGACTGGTGGTACATCTACTACGACTCGTACCGCCACGGCATCTACGGAGCACACCGCACGAAAGACTTCATCCACTTCCAGGATCAGACCGGAGCGGTCAACTTCCCCGTAGGCCATAAGCACGGCACCGTGTTCATGGCCGATGAGGAGATTGTGCAGGGACTCATCAAATACAACCGCGACGTGGTGCACTACAGCGGACAGACCGTGGCACGCCCCGAGCGCCATGACGGCGGACTGAAACCCGTGGTGGGCGTGCACACCATCCAGACCATGCGCGGCGAGAGGCCCTGGACCTACAACCACCAGCCGATGATCGCTTACTGGAACGGACGGTTCTACATGCACTACCTGACCGACCCGCGCCATGAGCACGAGGCACCCGGCAAGACGATGTTGCAAACCTCAGACGACGGTTATACGTGGTCGGCACCCGTGGAACTGTTTCCCGAATATCCCGTGCCGGAAGGATTTGCCAAGGCAGGCAGCAGTTTTCCTGCCGCTCACAACCTCAAGGCTGTGATGCACCAGCGCACGGGTTGGTATGTCGCCCCCGACGGCCGACTGTTGGCCACAGGCAACTACGGCATCTGCCTGACCATGAAAGACGACCCCAACGACGGCAACGGCATCGGTCGCGTAGTGCGTGAAGTAAAAAAAGACGGCACCTTCGGTCCTATCTATTTCATCTATTATAACCACGACTTCAACGAGAAGAACACCCAATACC
The DNA here is from genome assembly GCA_946404865.1 of uncultured Prevotellaceae bacterium. Lineage (GTDB taxonomy): Bacteria > Bacteroidota > Bacteroidia > Bacteroidales > Bacteroidaceae > Prevotella. The sequence goes on along the minus strand of CAMJFC010000004.1, from coordinate 51,553 downwards.
CGTATTACAAACGCTCAAAAGACAAAGCGTTTGTCAAAGCCGTCGATGCGATGTTGGCCGACCCCATGCAACGGATGCAGTGGGTGGAAGAAGCAGACCGCAACGACCCGCTCATCCCATTGGACAAACCCTACAAGGCTTTTTGCGGATATACGTTGCCCGACGGGCGCAAGGTGGCATTATGGAAACATGCCGTGACCAGTCTGTCAGCCGACGGCGGGAATACATGGCGACAGATTTGGATGGAAGGCGGCAAGCGCGGTTGCGACCGTGCTCCAGGTTTCGTCAACTCCAATGCGAAGATTTGGGGTCAGCGTTTGACCGACGGGACTTACGCCACCGTTTACAACCCATCAGAATACCGTTGGCCGTTAGCCCTCTCCCTGAGCAGCGACGGTCTGGACTACACCACCCTGTCGTTGGTGAACGGTGAAGTGACACCACTCCGACATGGCGGACAATACAAAAGTTACGGACCGCAATACACCCGTGGCATCCAAGAAGGCAACGGTGTGCCGAAAGACAGCGACCTGTGGGTGGCCTACTCCAACAATAAAGAGGACATGTGGGTCAGTCGCATCCCCGTGCCGGTACGGTTGAATGCCACGACCCTTGACATCCAACCCTTCGGGGCATACCACCAGTTGTCTGACATGACCGATTGGAACATTTACAGTCCGCTTTGGGCACCTGTGGCTTTGGATGGCGAATGGCTGCGTCTGAGCGACAGCGACCCATACGACTATGCTAAGGTAGAACGAGTGATACCCGCCACGAAGAAACTACATGTGGAGTTTGACCTCCAAACGGGACAAACAGGGCAAGGTGAACTGGACATCGAGTTTGTGGATGACGAAGGTACGGTCTGCTCCCGCATCGTCGTGGACAGTACCGCCATCCGTGTGAAAGGCGGTGCCCGTTACGGTACCCTGCGGAGAAACTATGAGGCCCGCCGAACCTATCACATCGCCGCCGACCTTGACATCGACTTACACCGAGGCGTGTATTATGTGGATGGCAAGAAGGCCTGTGAGCGGCAGTTTGACACCCCAGTGGAACACATCTCACGCATCATTTTCCGCACAGGCGAACTGTTTGACGAGCCGAATATCAACACTCCCGCCGACCAAGACTTCGATATGCCCCGTGCCGACGAGCGAGATGACACCTCCACCTTTGCCATTAAAGACCTGACGTGCAACAGCGGAGACGGCGACCGTGGTTGTGCCGTGCTGCATTATGACGACTATGCTGGTTATGTAGACCGTTTCAACCGCATGGAAGATGAGAACATCGTGACCACCATCCCCAACAGCGAGTCATCGGAATGGATGCGTAAGAATATCCCCCTCTTCGACTGTCCCGACCGTGACTTTGAAGAGATGTACTACTACCGTTGGTGGACACTCCGTAAACATATCAAACGCACACCTGCAGGCTATGGCATGACCGAGTTTTTGGTGCAACGGTCATACGCCGACCGCTACAACCTCATCGCCTGTGCTATCGGACATCATGTGATGGAGACACGATGGTTGCGCGACACTACCTACCTGCACCAGATTTTGCGGACATGGTATTACGGCAATGACGGACAACCGATGACGAAGATGAACAAATTCAGTTCATGGAATCCCTATGCCATCCTCGAGGCCTGGAAACTGCACGGCGACAACGACTTCCTCTTCGCCATGAAACCACGTTTGGAAGAAGAGTACGCACGTTGGGAGCAGACCAACCGACTGCCCAGCGGTCTGTATTGGCAGGGCGATGTGCAAGACGGCATGGAGGAGAGCATCAGCGGCGGCAGGAAGAAACAGTATGCACGGCCCACCATCAACAGTTACATGTATGGCAACGCCAAGGCACTGGCCTATCTCAACCGGATGACCGGCGAGACCGACAAGGCACAACTCTACGAGCAGAAGGCCGACACGCTACGGAGGCTGGTACTGAGCAAGTTGTGGAACAGCGACCATCAGTTCTTCGAGACCCTCCGCGGTGACTCCACGGCTGCAGTGCGCGAAGCCATCGGATACATTCCGTGGTACTTCGGACTGACCGAGGGCGACAGGAAATACGACGTGGCATGGGAGCAGTTGACCGATGAGAAAGGATTCTGCGCCCCCTACGGACTGACTACCGCCGAGCGTAGGCACCCGCAGTTCCGCTCACACGGCACTGGTAAATGCGAGTGGGACGGTGCCGTATGGCCTTTCGCCACGGCTCAGACGCTGACAGGATTGATTAAGTGGAGGAACAGCCTCTCCCCCGGCCCCTCTCCAAAAAGCCTCACCCACGGCCCCTCTCCAAGGGGAGAGGGGAGTAGATACTCTGGAAATGGGGTTTCTAATGAAAACGAAAATGATGACGCTGAACGGTGGAAGACGGTGTTTTTCGGCGAGATGAAGAAATATGTGGAGTCGCAGCATCACCGCGGCAGACCCTATATAGGAGAGTATCTGGACGAGACCAACGGAGCATGGCTGATGGGCGACCGCGAGCGAAGCCGCTACTATAATCACAGCACCTTCAACGACCTGGTCATCACCGGCATCGTAGGCCTGCAACCACAGGCCGACGGCAGCATCGTGGTGAACCCGTTGCTGCCGAAAGACACGTGGGACTACTTCTGCCTTGACGGCATCAGCTATCACGGACACATCCTCACCATCATCTACGATAAAGACGGACAGCGCTACCACCAAGGGAAAGGACTGACCGTGCTGGTGGATGGGGCCCCCTCCCAGACCCTCCCCAAGGGGAGGGAATAGTTACCCTCAGAATGTCATGTCAATCAATTCAAATCGCATTATGTTGAAAAAAACACTTTATATTTTAGGCCTGTCATTATGGAGTATGGGCGGAATGGCTCAGACGTATGAGACACAGTTTACGCGGTCGCTGCACGATGTGATGGCCGACGTGCAGACACGGTTTGGCATCCGTCTGAAATACGATATGGACACGACCGGACTGCGGGTGCCCTACGCCGACTTCCGCATACGCCCCTATTCACTGGAAGAGACACTGACCAACATCCTCGCACCGTTCGACTTCAAGCCCGTCTATCAGCAGGGCAACCTGTGGAAGGTGAAACGATATGAATATCCGCGCCGACAGCCCGCCGACGGCGAGAAGCTCATCACCTATCTGTCATCACTCTATAGCGACCGCGCTTCGTGGCAGTCACGGCGCGACAGCCTGCGCCGCGAAGTGGCCGAGCGACTCGGTATCAATGCCTTGCGCAATATGGAAACCACGACAAAGAACGAGTTCGGCCCTGTGCGCCGCCATGACGGCTACACGGTGCAGAACTTCCGTCTCTCGACCGTCAACGGCCATACAGTGTGCGGCAGCATCTATTCGCCCGCCCCGCTGACGTGGAAAAAAAGCAAGATAGACAAAGAGATGAAGCGCAAGAGCGGCAAATACCCGTTGATACTGTGTCCGAACGGCCATTTCAACGGCGGGCGCTATAATGCCGACCTTCAGAAACGCTATGCCACACTGGCCCGCATGGGAGCCGTGTGCGTAAGTTACGACCTCTGGGGTTGGGGCCAATCGGCCGACGAAGTGGGGGCTGAGGCTCACCATACGAGCGAGGCCCATGTGATGCAAGCCTATAACGGACTGCGCATCCTCGATTTGATGATGACCCACAAAGACATCGACCCGCAGCGCGTGGGTGTGAACGGCGGTTCGGGTGGCGGAACACAAACCGTATTGCTGACAGTCCTCGACGACCGTTTCACCGTATCGTGCCCCGTGGTGAGCATGTCATCGTGGTTCGACGGCGGTTGTCCTTGCGAGAGCGGTATGCCCATCCAACTGTCAGGCGGCGGCACCTGCAACGCAGAGTTAGCGGCACTATTTGCACCGAAGCCCATGCTTGTGGTGAGCGATGGCGGCGATTGGACATCCACCACGCCTGAGTTGGAATATCCCTACCTGCAACGCATCTACGGTTTTTATGGTGCCCGGGAGCAAGTGGGCAACGTGCATCTGCCTGACGAGCGCCACGATTTCGGTCCCAACAAGCGACAGGCGGTATATCAATTCTTCATTCAGCAGTTCGGACTCAACGGCAAGATGCTCGATGAAGCAAAGGTGACTGTAGAGAAAGAGGAGGAGATGAAAGCCCCCTCCCCGACCCTCCCCGAGGGGAGGGAGTAGTTACTTATCCTACCAAGATTTCGGCTACGACGAAGGACACGACTTCTTCTAAGATTACAAGGAAAAACTCAATTATATAGTTTTAAGCGATATGAGAACAATACAAAGAATCGTGGCAGGATGGGTTCTGCTGATGACCACCACGAACATCATGGCATCGGGCAATCATATCCTGTGGTACGACCGCCCCGCAGCCAATTGGAACGAGGCCCTTCCCATCGGCAACGGCCGTTTGGGTGCGATGGTGTTCGGCAATGTGAGCGCCGACCGCTTGCAGTTGAACGAAGAGACCATCTGGGCGGGTCAGCCCAACAACAATGCCAACGCCGATGCCTTAGAGTATCTGCCTAAGGTGCGGCAGTTGGTATGGGAAGGCCGTTACAAAGAGGCGCAAGACATGGCCACCGCCCATGTGCAGAGTAAGACCAACCACGGCATGCCCTACCAACCGTTCGGCGACCTCTATATCCATGTACCCGGACAGGGTGCCTATACCGATTACTACCGTGAGTTGTCTTTGGACTCCGCCCGCGCCATCACACGTTATACCGCCGGCGGTGTCACCTACCAGCGTGAGTACATCTCCTCCTTGAGCAGCAATGTCATCGCGGTACGACTGACTGCAAGTGAACCCGGCAAGGTCACCTTTACTGCCATGCTGACCTCGCCCCATGCCGATGTGGTGATAGCCAGCGAGGGTAATGACGAGATCCGCCTCAGCGGCACCACGTCGAACCATGAGGGTTTGAAAGGCAAGGTCAACTTCACCGGCCGTGTGGCCCTGCGCACCGTGGGCGGCACATCGGAGAGCCGTGACGGCATCCTCAGCGTGACAGACGCCGACGAAGCCATCCTCTACGTCTCCATCGCCACCAACTTCAAACACTACGATGACATCAGCGGAGACGACGCAGCCAAGTCGGAGCAGCTGCTGCGCAGTGCCCTCACCACAGACTACGGCACGATGAGGCAGCAACACTTGGCGGCCTACCGACGCTATTACGACCGCGTGACGCTGGACCTGGGCTCCGACCGCTATGCCCACCTGACCACCGACCGCCGTGTGGAACAGTTCAAGGAGCACGACGATGCCCATCTGGTAGAGACCTACTTCCAGTTCGGCCGCTACCTGCTCATCTGCACCTCACAACCGGGTTGCCAGCCCCCTACCCTTCAAGGCATTTGGAATGACAAGATGTTTCCCAACTGGGACTCCAAATACACCACCAACATCAATTTAGAGATGAACTACTGGCCGGCCGAAGTGACCAACCTGTCAGAGTTGTCTGCCCCCCTCTTCTCATTGATTGACGACATCAGCCATACGGGTCATGAGAGTGCCCGTATCATGTATGGTGCCGATGGCTGGGTATTGCATCACAACACCGACATCTGGCGTGTCACGGGAGCCATCGACAAGGCACCTTCGGGTTTGTGGCCCACTGGTGGCGCATGGATGAGTCAGCACTTATGGGAACATTGGTTGTTCACACAGGACAAAGACTTCCTTCGTCAGGTGTATCCTACAATGGAGAACGCTGCCCGTTTTCTGAATCAGATTATGGTGAAGCACCCGGAAAAAGGATATTGGGTCATCTGTCCGAGTCTGTCACCCGAGAACCAGCATCCGTTCAAGGCAACCACAGCAGCCGGAGTGACGATGGACAATGAACTGGTGCGCGACCTGTTCGAGCATGTCATAGAAGCACAAAAAATCTTGGGGATGGAAAAATCAACGAGAGGCACGTTGCTGGCTGACTCGCTGAAAGAGAAGTTGTCGGGTTTAGCCCCCTTGCAAATCGGCCGCTACGGTCAGTTGCAAGAGTGGTTGGATGACTGGGATAATCCCGATGACAACCACCGACATGTATCACACCTGTACGCCCTCTATCCGAGCAACCAGATTTCCCCGTTGCGCACCCCGGAATTAGCCGAGGCAGCCAAGACCGTGCTCATCCACCGTGGCGACCCCTCGACGGGTTGGAGCATGGGTTGGAAAGTCTGTCTGTGGGCCCGTCTGCTTGACGGCGACCATGCCCTCAAGCTCATCGGCGACCAACTGACTTTGGTGCGCGACCAGAAGAAGATGGGCGGCACCTATTCCAATCTGTTCGATGCCCATCCGCCCTTCCAGATTGACGGCAACTTCGGCTGTGCCGCCGGCATTGCCGAGATGCTGTTGCAGAGTCACGACGGTGCCATCCATCTGTTGCCCGCCCTGCCCCACGCCTGGACGGAAGGTTCTGTGCACGGCTTGAAGGCCCGCGGCAATGTGGAGGTAGCCCTATCGTGGAAAGACAACCAACTGACCGAGGCTACCCTGACCAGCCACCAAGGAGGAGCCGTAAAGCTCCGTTCATCCGTCGCGCTCAAGGGAGCGAAGATGAAGATGAAGAAAGAAGATGGCTACTACGTCTATACCCTACAGACAAAAGCCGGAACGACCTATAGGCTGAGGAGGTGAGAAGGGGCTAGAGGTGAGATATTACCTCTCCTGACCATTTGTCCGAAGGTATTCGAATTATTCTAATAGCTTCGGACAAATGGTTTTCTCCGCTTTCTTCTATTTGATCGAGGTGGTAATTAATTGTAGGAACTGTCACCCCAAACAATACCGCCATTCTCTGTTGAGAGGTAAGCCATCAGTAACTCAGCCTTCACCGCACGGCGGTAAAGCTCGTCGCGCACACTGAGATTAGTTTACTTCCATAATCCGGCCTAAATGGTAAACTACTATACCATTCTCATAAGTTGTGTCAACGACTTCCACAATGGCGCTCTCTCTGTCTTTATTGTAGCCAACAAAGAAATGAATGAAGTCGTATCTTCGCAGATAACGTTTGCCATCTGCTTCATCAATGAATGTGTATTTGTTAATGGTTGTCTGTTTCACTTCACGATACTCTTCCTTCTTTTCGCCTTTGATAATGGCATCGTAAAACCCTTTCTTGATATTGAGGGTCAATACCTTAAATCCTTTGAGGTCAAGTTTTGATTGCTTTTTCACGATATGCCTTTCAAGACACCCTTCCCTTGAATTATAGGTATATTCGATGATGCTTCCATCCATGATTTTATGTATGATGGTATCTACAATATCCAATGGAACGACGTACCATTCTGTGGCCTCATGGGGCTGGCCGTTGTCATCATTGACAGTTATTTTGAAATTCACATTCTCAATGACCTGATGCAAGAGCGACTCAAACTTGTGTGAGTTCATGTTGACTATCTTGTATGTGCTGACAATCTTGACAGGAGCCATCAAGTATGTGGGTTCGTGCTCGGCGTTGGCTATGCGCTCTTCCACCTTGTTGGTGGTGAAGCCTATCTTATAAAGATTCTTCTGCTCCGATATTTTCGGCTCTTGCGACAACGACTTCAACACATAGATATACCCAGTCACCTTATCCTCTTGCAGAATGTCTGTATGATTGAAGAAGTTCCCATCTGCCTCATTCTCAGTGTCACTAACAGCATATCCGTCACTGACGACATTTTTCCTTAATGTCTGGAGCAGCACGTTGGATTCAGTTCCGTTCTCATAGATACAGCGAGTACGACCATCCATCAAGCCGTTGTCATTCCTTTGAGTATCGCCAATCTGAGACAGATATACCATTTGTCCTGACACGAGATAGAAATGGCCTTCTTGCATATTGGTGGTTTTTGCAATACGCAGCAGGCTTCGCCGGCCTTCTTTGAGGTCTTTATGAACACTCTCAAACAATGGCCGGAACTGGTCAAAGTCCTCACACAACTTGTGTTGTGCCACAAACTCAGGCTTTTTCTTGTCTTTGATGACACGTCTCATGTCATCGGGCATGTCAAACAGTTTTTGTTCCCTATCGCCGATGTCAAGCAATGGGTCGTTGAACAATTCTTCCAGTTCTTTGTCTATATCCATATGCTAATCCAATAGATGCAGTCTGTCGTATTCCCGTAAACCATCGGTGGCCTGTTTCCTTAATGCCACGAGGGATGCCTCCAAAAGTTTCTCTTTCAGTCCACCAGTTTTTTCAGGCAGTTTTCCATCATGTTCCTCTACCCATTTTGTCACTTCTTCCAATTTGGCCACCAACCTGTCATCTGCAGTTGGTGCCTTGGCTTTGGGTCGGACACCATCAAACAAAGGATCTTCGAATAATTCCAACAATTCTTTAGGCCATTCCATCATTTATTCTCCTTTTTGTCTGGTTCATATTCAAGCCCCATCATCTTTCTGATTTTGAGGTTTTTGATTTTAAGATATGCGATGGCAAGTTCTCTCACCTTGGGGTCTGGAGAATTCAAATCTGGTAGATGGCCATCGTGGGCTGCAACATATTCTTTCACAGGCCCCTTGCATAAAATAATGGCCTGTTCCAAGTCCATGTCAAATTTCTGCTCTGCTATGGTGTCCTGAATGATTTTGAGGGTCGGGGCATCCACCTGCTTAGACAAAACTTCGTATGCCCTTTGGAAAGGATTGATGGTGTCAATGAGGTTGATGGAGAGCTTGTCTATGTTGATGAAGCGGTTGGCCAACTTGATAAGTCTTTCGCCCTCACTTTCACTTTCGGTATCATCTATCGTGGTATCTATGGGATTTCCTTTCTCATCCACGATGTCATTGCCTTTGACAATGGTGTCCAACAACAGGTGCTCCCTCACTTCCTCGACCTCTTCTTCACTCAGTTCGGGATATTTCTCGCGGATAATCTTTGGTATTAGAGTCTTGGTGATGGTTTCAGCGGTTGTGCTGCCACTGATGGCTCTTACCACCATTTCGTCTTGCAGCACGGCTGCTTTGAGGTCGTCAAGCTGCTCTTGCACGATAAGCCGGGTCTTGTCAGATGATAATGGTTTGAGGCCTTCCACAACAAGGGTTCTTGGGTCGTTCCTTCCGTCATCGCCATCTTCATCTTTTACTGTCTTGAAATGCCAACTGGGAGCCATTACCTGCTCCATCAGCAGTGAGGCGGTGATGGCTTTCAAGAAATCGTTGACCGCTACTTTCACGTCGGCCTGGTCGGCCTCTGGCATGGCTATCAGATTGATGAATTTGGCGGTTTCCTTTCCTTCGCAGTCTCTTGTGCATCGCCCGATGATTTGTATCACTTCCGTGAGAGACCCCCTTACGCCAACAGTGAGGCACACTTCACACCACTGCCAATCAAAGCCTTCTTTGGCGGTGCCAAGGGCTATGATGATATCCATGTCATCTGCCCGTTTCATGTTCAGCAGATAGCCCTGCACCATGTTGCGCTCTTTGGCATCATCCTCCACCAAGTCGGCCACCTTCAATAACCGCCCATCCTTTGTACGGATGTGGTAAATGCCTGTATTGTAGTCTTTATATTCGGTGGTGCCGATGATTTTCATGATTTCATCGGTCTCAGTATATTTTCCCAACTTTGTAGATGCCCGGGCATTCACACTGGGTATATGGATGATGGTTTTCTTGGTGGTGTCGAGTACTTCACCGATGTGATCGAGATAACTACCATGATAGAAGTGATAGCCCAAGACCAGATTTTTCAGGTATTTGTACCCATTGAGTTGTTGGTAATAGTTGTATGTGACAGGGAAAAATCTTGCTTCATCTTCAACCCGAAGAACAGGTACACCATCACCACGGAAGTAACTGCCAGTCATGGCTACAATATGCCCCGTGGAATTGTTCATCACACGGCGCACCACATCACCCAGATTGGAGTTGGCATCTGCGCTCGTATGGTGAAATTCATCGATGGCCAGCAATGTGTCATTGAAGGCATCATCAGAGATTTCCTTCATGCCATTACGCAGTGTGGCATGTGCACATACCAATATCTTGGCACTGTCTTGACTGAAAAACTCAATGAAACGCCCTTTCTTGTCTTTCTCGTTCTTAACATCTGTCAGATTAAAATACGGTGCGACCTTCCAATCTTCGAAGAATCCGTAGGGCTTCAATGCCGTATTCTGAAACGAGCGGCCAATGCTTTTCTCGGGCACGGCAACCACTACTTTTTTCAGCCCCTGATGGCATAGTTTGTCGAGTGCGATAAACATGAGGGCACGGCTCTTGCCAGATGCCGGAGGTGCCTTAATAAGGAGGAATCGTTTGTCACGTGCCTCGTAAGCCTTTGCTTGCATTTCACGCATCCCAAGTTCATTGGTCGCACTGGCTTGTCCTGTCTGCTGATAGTTGATGTCAACTATGCTGTTTGTATTTTGTACCATTGAAATCGTTGTTGTAAGTAGTTGTATCAGTCTAAACCCATTTCATCTTTCAAACGCTTTACCTCCTTGTCGAAGTCAGACATATATAGTCTGTCTTGTATCAGTCTATATTTGTCATACTCTTCGTAAGCCTTTAGCTTAGCTTGCAATGCGGTAACTTTTCCTTTGTCCATCAATATGGGATAGGAAGCGAGCGTGAGAAAGTTGTCCAGAAATTCTGCCCACTGCTGCATTGTCGTAGGACGATGGTTCTTTGCCCTTGTCTCTGCCAGACTTATATATGCATCAACTATACGATTCAACTCCTTGATATGCTCTTCCGATAGATAATTCTTGGCAATGGCTACGTCCGACTTCAGGATTTTTCCATCTGGTGCCTGTGCCCATGTGGTCAGTCCCATATTCAGTTTTGAGGCATCTGCGTTCATATATACAATCTCTGCCGTTGTATGTCCTGCGATTGCCCAATGTAGCTTGTTCTGCACCTTCGCATAGAATTCCCTTGTCTCGATGGCATCCTTTTGATAATCACATGATGTGGCATAGATATCGGTTATCTTTTGGTAAGCCATCCGTTCTGAAGCCCTAATTTCCCTGATGCGCTCCAAGAGCTGCTCAAACTTGCTGTCTGTCCATTGGTTGCCATACTTGAATCTTTCATCATCGACGACGAAGCCATTCTTGATATATTGGGTGAGTGTGTGGGTGGCCCACTGGCGGAATCGTGTAGCCTTGTAACTATTTACCCGGTATCCTACAGCGATGATGACATCCAAATTGTAAATGTTCGTCTCATATCGCTTCCCATCCGCTGCAGTTATCCAATTTTTTCGGACAACTGAGTACTTGTTTAATTCACCGGTTTCAAAAATTTCTCCAATATGATAACTCACGGTTCTTACGTCCACTTGAAAGATGTCTGCTATACGCTTCTGTGTTGTCCACACCGTGTCGCCATCAAAAAACAATTGCACACGCAGGTTGCCCTCTGGGTCGGAAAAGAAAATAATGTCAGTATCTTCATACATATCAACACCTTTCGATACTTCCTGCTTACCCGAAAAGTATTCCAAAGCCTGCAAAGCCTGTGGCTTCTTGCCATTGATATTCATAGCAATAAGCAGACAGGCATAGCGCGATAATTGATAGGACGTCAGTGAGCGACGGGCACCAGACCCCACCTCTACCATTTCGTTATACTCAACGAAATGGTCTTCCACTCTTGCGTTGTTATCCTTGCACAACAGTTGGGCCTTATCTATCACACTCTTGAAGTTGCGATAATCTTTATAGCCTATGGCAGTGGCCATCTCACGAGCCAGCCAATACTCTTTGCCATTCTCGTCTGTATGACGGATAGCTTCAAAGACGCTCTTTTCTTCCATAATGCATCATTCTATTTGTTTTTTTCTACCCTTGTCATTTTCTCGTAGAGTTTGAAAAGGCATTCCAATCGTGCTTCATCGTTATGGAATGGATAACCGGGATAGCAACTTTCCACAATATCGTCAAGTTGAGCGTGTGCCTCACGCAAATCTTGCGGCATCTTGTCTGGATCATACAGTTCGGCCAAAGTCTTTTCAGGGTAATACTCTCGGGTAATTAGTATGTTCTCTGCTGCTTCCTCAATTTCGGTCTTCTTTTCTAACGATACATTTGGTACAGGAAAAGTATTGTAGCAAAGGAATATGGAATATCTAATCCTATTATCCAATCTTCCTGCATTATATTTAGTCCATATCATATGAAGTTTAGATGTTAATAATCCAAATAGATATACGTTAGCATTATATACGACTTGTGCTGAATTTGGAATAATTGTAAATTGAGGCACAAATCCTATAGGAATATATTCACGACTCTCAGATGATACAATAGGTACAAGTAGCGACATTTCTCCACATTCAAAAAACTCTCTCATTTGATGTGGTCTAAGTGCTTGTATATGGAGTGTTTTGTCTTTGCTGTTAATTCTATAATCCCTTACTTTTTCTACCGCAATTCTTATCGGCTCAATTTCCATAGCTTCATTAAGGGATTCATCAGGTATCCAATAACAATATCGAATGACAGAATTGATAAATTCATCGGCACCAATTTGTCTTCGAATGAATTTTCCTGCATTGCCATATTTGCTAATAATATCATCCTTTTCTTGTGGGGATAATCTGAGATATTCTTTATCATTAGGCATATTCCCTCTTCTCATTTCAGGCAAATTTGATATGCTTTTAGTTTGTTTATCAACATTAAACGATGCTTTTTCGTTTAAAGAGGGAGGTATTATGTCTACTTTTTTCCTTTCAGATTCTGTATAGATATATTTTGACTTAGAACTCTTGTTTGAAATTCCCAAAATAATCACAGAAACAGCAGCATTGTATTTTGCATTATTCTCCCATTTAAATACAGTATATGCGAAAGATATTTCAACATCAAATTCATTCAAAAGAACATTCCATAAAAGGCTAACTTGTTCTCCTAAAATAATCGAATTTGTTGATACAAAAGCATATTGCGCATTGGCTCCTTTAATATATTGAACTCCTTTATAAAACCAACAAGATATATAATCAAGTTTTCTATAACCGATAAAACGAGATGGGAAAACAATATCCATGTCTGCTTTTTGTCCGTTATCTTGATTGCGACTTCCTAAATAAGGTGGATTACCAAAAATGAAAACTTCTTCATCGGGTGTATGCGGGCACACCTCATTCCAATCTATACGGCACGCATTTCCACAAACAATTTGTGTTATATTTTTAAGAGGCAATGCATGGGTATTGATGCCAAAACTCTCATTGAGTTTGGTATTCATTTGATGCTCGGCCAGCCAAAGAGAGAGCATGGCCACCTCATGCGGAAAATCCAGCAATTCAATGCCATAAAATTGGCTAAGACTGATGACACTGTTATCCACAAAGAGAATTGTCCTATCCGTGGTGCATTTCCGTTGTAGATTGAGAATATCCATTTCAAGGAACCTCAGACTTTTGTAAGTGATAATCAGAAAATTGCCACTGCCACAAGCCGGGTCGAAGAATTTCATCTTGCTCATTCGTTTCAAAAGAGCATTACACTTCTTAATAATAGGCTTGACTTCCTCGTAAAATTGATTGGCGGACAGTGCCCCTAAATTTTTCATTTGAAGTTTCTGCTCGTAAAACTCATTGAGCCGATTGTATTCTCCACGCAGTTCATCAAGAAAAAGCGGATTGATGACCTTCATGATATTGGGCACCGACGTATAGTGCATCCCCATGCTGGCACGCTCCTCAGGATTGACCACAGCCTGAATCATGCTGCCGAAAATGTCGGGATTGATGTCCTTCCAGTCCAATTCTCCACATTCAATGATGATTTTCCTTGCTTTGGCTCCCATTGACGGGATTTGAATATGCCGTGAGAATAATCCGCCGTTGACGTATGGGAACTGTTTGACGATGCTCGTAATGTCCCTATTTCTCAATGACACATCCATGATGTTAAAGGTGTCATTCAGATATTGAGACAAATCACTTCCATCTTCCTTGGTATATCGAATGATACTCGATGTAAACAAGTTTTCCTCAAATATACCCGTGTCTTCTGCGAAGAAGCAGAACAGCAGCCGGGTAATAAAGATATTGAGGTCGTGTAAATCGCTGTCACTCCGAAATTCATTGTAGGCACGAAGTTCGTCGTGAAGTTTGGCCAGTTTCTCTGCGGCCTTCACATCTGCCGGACTTTCCTCTATATAGTGAACACGCTCCACATCCATCAATGGATAGAAGAATGCAAAATCACAATACAAGCGGTCAACTGGATTCTCGTATGTGTCCTTTTCCCTAAGGTCGTATGCCAATATGGTGTCCCCATCACTGACAGCAATGATTTTGGGTGCTGCTTTCAACACTTGCATGTTAGCTTTCAGACTTTCCAGTTCTGCTGAAAGTCTTGTGCTACTTGCATCACGATAGCAGAACAGTCCCTTAATCAGCAAACCGTCAAAGGTCTTTAAAACCCCTTTTCCTTCTTTATAACGCGAGATATCCTTCTCGCTTTTTCCAAAAGCGTACAAGATACGAAAGCCTACTTCTTCGGCTGGCGTTTCATGGCTCTTGAACGCCATCAATCGCTCCTCAATATCTTTATATCCTAATTGGTTTTTCTTTGCCATGATTTATCTTTCTTCTTTGTTAGACCTGATGACTGACCTAATATCCACAATCAAGAGCCAAACACTTGCTTGTCCTGTTTTGGTCTGTGACCACTGCTCTTATTCGGTTGTACATCATCACCTCGCCAGACCATTTGTCCGAAGGTATCCTAATTTTTCGGATAGTGCCGGACAAATGGAATTAGGTATATTGTTATCACTCATATCACTATTATCTTTATTCGCATATTATATATACAGGCGAATGAATATCGCTGGAATATGCGCGTATTGTGCAAAAATATTGATTTTTTATGGTGTACGCAAGGGAATATGAAAAAAAATCATCAAAATGCGAAATTTCTTTAGCATATCCCACGAAATGAGACAACATGATAATATCTTTGCACACAACTTCTAAGGGTGATGGTCTCATGGTAGAGCCAGGAGACCTTATTGCGACGCAAAGTGATACGTATAGATGAAAAAAAATAGGGATGCGGCATTCGCATCCCTATTTGCGTTATCGAATTTCGATAATTATTTCCCTTACAACTTGATGTTGCTTCCCCCTTGGTTTTGGGGTGTAGGACGGTTGCCGGCAGACGGCCGTTTCTCGATTTTCACCTGCTGCGAGGGGGCCTTCGCCTTGGGCGAGGGTTTCTGATAGGTCACCTCGAAGGGGTACGTCTTAGGCGGACAACCCTGCTCCATGATTTGCACGTTGACCGTATTCAATCCCGGTTTGAGCGAGAGCAACTTGCAGCGCCACCGTGTCTCAGACACTTTGGTCAAGTCGTATTTCAGCCCTTTGGCATCGACCGACACGCTGAAGGGATAATCCATTTCTCCGGGAATCGGATCTTTATCAATATTGATGACAAAGGTATAAGTGCCGCCGCTGAGTTTGGCATCCGCCTCGGCGATGTCAACCGTATAATACCGCACGTGCCATGCCTTGACCGGCATGTCGATGACACGCGACAGGATGCCATCGTACTGTACCGTGACCGGATAGGTGACCGTAGTCACTTCATCCGACAGCGTGGACGGGATATTCAACCGGCAGTCGTACTCCACGTAATTACCGCTCTCCGTATCATTTCCGTCCCATGACCGCCGGTCAATGAGACATCCTCCCTCTTTGTCAGACACGAGTGTGGTATTCGTCGAGGAGATGTAGTTGGGCAGGTCAACCCGGATATTGGTGTCGAAGACATGATGGCGGAATCCCACCTCGATGCCTTTATTGACAGAAAGCCGGAAATGCCGGTTCTCGTCCACTTTGATTAGTCCCCACTTGCCGTCTTTCATCACCACGGCCTTGTCATCGGCCACGGGTCTGACCGACTCAAACTGTGGCGGCAACAGTTCCTTGCCATTGAGCGCCAGTCCGACGGGGTCGGTGCCAGTGGTCGTCAGTGCATACCTGCTCTGTGCTAATGCAGTCTTCTGCTCCGATTGTTTGTATTCCGTCCGCTGTCCGCCTCTGATGATGGCCGTAGGTTGGTGTGAGAGATTGAGTTCAACCACCACCTCATCGGCTTTCGCATGAAGGGCGTATGTGTAGCTGTTAGCATTGCGCAGGAAATCCCCTACCCGTCCATTCACGGCAGCCTGTCGGCTGTCAGCCTCATCCACATAGACAGGTCGCAGAGATTTTCTCTTCGCATCGAAAAAGTACAATTTCCCTTTAGCCACGACCACACCCAGTCCCTCGTCATTGACCGAAGAGAGGTATTCGATGTCGCCATCAGAGAACGTCTTGCCCCCATCGGCGAGAGTCACCGGTGAGCCATCTGCAGCGATATAAGTATAATGCGCCCCCTTTTTCTTGGCACCATCCTCGTATTCGCGGCAGGCAGCGAAGCCATTTTTAAAGGGTAAGGCCGATTCGCAACGATTATAGAGTAGCGAGCCTTTGCTATTGATGTAACGATAGACACCATCTTGCACCACGAGCAAGTGTCCGCTGGAGAAATAAGGCGTGCTGTTGGCCACGTTGCCGTATTCAATGGCCACGAATTTCCCGTCTTTCGTATAGAACCCCTTCAGCAAATCCGTCCTTGGCATGACCGCCACCGCCATCCCCTCTCTGAAAGGATAGACCTGCATGGTGGTTTTAGCGAGCAACCGCCCTTCGTCATTCCAAAGGAAAGTGCTGTCGTTCTTCGTAGAGATGATCAAGCCACCGTTCTCATCAGTTTTGACCTGGTCGTATTTGGGTTGTACCGCCCAATAGGCGATTTGTGCCTGAGTTGCCAGTGCAGACAGCATAAAGGCACCGAGAAAAAAATATTTCATAGAGATCATGTTTTTATTTTGCCTCAGACAGAGCCACAGCCACCATCTGCAACATATCCTTGTCATCAAGTTGGATGGCCCATTCCTGACAGAGATGATAATACTTTTTCGCCATCGACACATTGCGCGTATAATACAGATAATAGACACCGAGTCTGTAGGCCGCATTCATCTTCGTCTCAATGTAGTCATTGTCGGGCGACTCAACAATCCTACGGAAGAGCGTCATCGCCTTATTGTTATACTGGTCGTCTTGGGGGAGATATGGAGCCATGTTTCTCATTGCCCTTTCGTCAACATTATTATTCCCCACCTTGATGCCGAGCAGTTGTTTCCGATAGAGAGAAACAGTATCTGAATAACAACCATAAGTAAAAGCCAGTTCGTAGAGAGCCGGCACATAGGTAGAATCCTCAATGTCAGTCAGCCGGTAGATTCCCGCTTTCACACTGTCAGGCTCTTGAGAGTTGATCAGCGTCATCGCCTCGTCATAGACCACCTTAGCGCTCTTGGTCGGTTTGACTTGCACCTCGGCTTTTTTCTCTTTTGACAATTGGAAGAAGATAGCCACTCCCAATGCAATCAGCACAAGGGGCAAGAGTGACCATTTAAGAATCTTCATGACCTTTGACGGGACTTTTTTTGCTTTACCGTAAGCCGCCAGTTGTTGCGCCGTGGGACGCTTTGCCGGGTCTCTGTTCAGACAAGCCTCAATCACCTTTTTAATGTCGGCCGACAACCCTGGGGGATAAGTCAGTCGGAGCGTATCGTTCGTCTGGTTCACCCCACCCGATTCGCCGAAAGGCACTTGCCCTGTAATGATTTCATATAAAGTGGCTCCCACCGCCCAGATGTCGCTCTCTGCCATGGGTTGGTAATTCATTTGGAAGCGTTCGGGTGCCATGTATGCCAATGTGCCCGACGACTCCTCCTCGTCATAACCATGGTGACCGCCCCCGAACTTAGTACTGATGCCGAAATCCGTGATGGTATAGTTGCCGTTATCATCTATCAGCACATTCGCCGGTTTGACATCC
Source organism: uncultured Prevotellaceae bacterium (assembly GCA_946404865.1). Lineage (GTDB taxonomy): Bacteria > Bacteroidota > Bacteroidia > Bacteroidales > Bacteroidaceae > Prevotella. The sequence continues at coordinate 33,688 of CAMJFC010000004.1, read as the reverse complement.
TGATGGATGATAGGCGGTCTGAGTTCATGAAGATAAGCCAATCCCGAAGCCACATGTTCGATATACCGCCACAGTTCATCATTACTGACGCCTTGTCCAATCAGAGCTGCCGATGAGCCATGGCTGCAGAACGGCATGACGAGATAGGGTGTCTCCTGGAAGATGGAGAAATTGATGGGTTGCAGCAAGTGCGTATGATGACAGTTGAACACGATTTTATATTCATCGCGGAAGCGCTGCTCGCCCTCGATGTCAAGCGCATTTTTGGGACGATAGACCTTGATGGCCACCTTTAGGCCCGTTTCCATCCCGGCATTTGGCAGTTGCGGATTCTCGTCGTCCGTGATGTCGGGCATATCGATGGTATTGGTATCGATGGCGAGCCAAACGTCGGCAGTGCCACCGTCAGTGCTTAAAGGTCTGAGCAACTGATAGCGGTTGTCGAACAGCCGCCCTGACCTGGCAAATTCTTCTAAGTTAAGCATGATGGAGATCTATGAAGATTAGAATCATTTATTTGAGTTTGATTTTCTCGCCTTCTTTCACGCGAGAGTATTGGTCTTTACCATTCATTTTGGCCAATTTTGCAAGTTGAATGCCAAACTGTTGTGAGATGCTATAGAGCGTGTCGCCCTCTTTGACGCGGTAGAACTCAAGTGCACCGCTGTATTTTTTCTTTTTCTTATCCAGATAGACCACATCGCCCGCCTTGAAATCATCCGCTTGGTTGGTCTCATTGTATTCGAGCAGCTCTTTGGTCGAAACGCTGTATTTTTTAGCAATGTCGGCCAGTGTCTCACCGGGATAAAGGATGGTACACCTCACGTCATTGACCGACACCTTGTATTTCTGCACCACCTCTTCGACCATCACTTGTTCAGAGGAAGCTTCATTGTCGTTCATCACCACATTTTTCTCATCCTCAAAGATAGGCACTTGTTTCACCACTTTCTTGACGACCACCTTTCTGTTGGTACCGCCACGTAGTTTCTTTCCTCCTGTAAGACTGTATAACTGATAGGCATCGATAAAACCGATGAGCGACTCCGCGTAGTTGGGTGCAGTGGCATATCCGCATCGTTTCAGTCCATACGCCCAGTTACGATAGTCATAGACACTATATTGGAAGAGCGGCGCATACACTTTATTGGTCAGCAGCAGTCTGGCATGGTCCTCGTAGGACGCTTCTGCCGATGAATACATTCTGAAGCTGCTCAGTCCCGGTTCGTCGTCTTTGGCTTTATAGACGCCCCCCTTCCAACCTCTTCCGCATTTGATACCAAAGTGGTTGTTCGCCTTACGCGTCAGGCCACTCAGTCCGGCTCCAGACTCAAGAATGCCTTGCGCCATGGTGATGGCGGCAGGGATGCCGTATTTATTTTGATGCTCGACCGCAATATGTTGATATTGAGCGATATATGCTCTGATTTGCGCCGAAGACTGAGCTTGACAGACCGTGGCGACAAATAATCCGATAAAAAAATATAGACAGCGCATAGATGTTAAGAATCTTATGATCATGCAGACGTGGCACGCCACGTTTTGAATTGATTGGTGAAAGTTGGACGTGATGACAGAATCACTTAAACATCGAGGTTCTTCAGCGAGACGATGACAGGCATGGAGAGGCAGGAATGATAAATGATTTTTTGCCGTAGTTTCTCACCCAACGACATATTGACCGCCCGTTCATAATTGACATTGTCCTTAAACTCAATGTCGATATAGAGACCTCTTTTCAATCCCGACTCACTCTGCGTGCCTTCGATATTCATTTTAATTGCGATGCGTTGGAACTCCCTTGTTCCGAACGCCACCATCACCTCTTTTCTGAGGAACGCATCAATATCCATCTTCGTATAAAGACGGTCGGCAGTGAGAGAGTAATATCTGAGCAGTTCATAACGGCTGTCGGCCGATGCCTTGTCAGTACCGCACATCCCCTGGACAACGACCCTCGCCTCACGCGACAGAGCCGGCATCTTTTTATTTTCCATGATCTCGCCCACCATAGGAGTATTTCCCACTTCGCCCTGGGTGGTGATGTAAGACACCTTGACCGTAGAAGCCGTTGTGTCAAGACTCTTCATGGCATACGTCCCACTGTCGTATTTAAATTTGTTGCCTTCGTTGTTTTTGTCATCGAGAACGCTCTTGCCCAAATCGTTGATGGACTGTCGCAGACGTTTCAGCAGTTCTCCGTCTTTGATTTTGTTGTATTCAACGAACGCATAATAGTCATCGACAAACTTATTATACAAGTATCTGACATCACGGTAGAGTTCACCATCATGATAGCACGCAGCATCAAAGTCTCTGACGATAACCTCTTTTTCTCGTTTTTCATATCCCTGCTTCTGTCCCGAAGCCGTCGTCTCGAGCACACCGAGGAAGAAAGCATCCTCTTGCTTTTGGAGTTTGGCTATCGGTGAAGCCTGGGTGAGGGTGAGCGAGCACACATCCACATTGACCACCGGCATGACATTGAGGGTGACAGAAATATGGTCGGGGACGACATAGCCTTTTGGGAAATCGACCTTCAACCATAGTGTATCAGGTTGGAAAACACCGAGAACCTCGTCTTCCATCCATTGTTGGAACACCTTGGGATAAGGTCTGCGCTTGAACACATCGCGGTCGTTGCACGGGTCTGTGATGAAGATGAGCGATTGTTGATTCATGCGCATGAGTTGGTCTTTCCATGCCTCAAAGAAAGCGAACGTCGTCGTAGAAGCCTGTTGAGCGTCGAAAGGTTCCAGCATCTCAATACTCTCCATCTGTCCCATCGTGGCGAAATTGAGTTCTACCGGATCTGCTCCGGCAGAGACAGACTCAGGCGCGATACCGTCGGTGCCCGTGAAGAGCAGTGATACCCCTTGGAGACTGTCCACATCAGCCATCGTTTGGATGCCGATATACACCGTATTCGGTTCGTCGAGACTGACAGGAATCTGTTGGTTGTCGTATTTCACCGTTTGGTGGGTGACCACGTACAATCTGATGTAAGGCATGACGCTGGCGGCGAAAAAGGGAATGTAGTTCAGCGGTTGCTTGGTCACTTTGTTTTTCGGATTAAAGACCGCATTCGCAGTCACTTTGGCCAACATCTTGTCTTCTTTACGCTTCGTCTGCAATGCTAACAGCACCATGGCAGGTGTGGCTTCAATTTGTCTGTAGGGAACGAAATGCGAGCAGAAACGATCGGTTATCCTTTGGTCAATCCTATTGAGTTCATCGATGATTTTCTGTGTTTCACCCTCCATAGCAACAAGCATGAGGCGTGCGACAGGATCCATGCTCATCAAATCCACCTCTTCGGGCGCAATACTTTGGAGGCGTTTGATTGTCTCTTCTACTCTTTTTTGTAACTCAAAATCCATAGGGAAAATAAGGTTTCAGATTAATAGACCAACGCCTTTTTGACCGTCGGTTCAATGAGGAAGTTCACTTTTTTCTCATAATGGGCAGTGGTGCCCGCCCCATCATCCAGTTTCCCCTCCACCCGGATGCTGACAACATATTTGGACTTGAGTCTGAGATGACTCAGTCGGTCGCTGTCGGTGGCTTCAAGTCTCATTTCCACGACCACATTATTCAGTTGCGGCGCATAGGTGGCCAGACTCCTTCTGATGCTCTCATGGCATTCCTCGCGTGTGATTTCATTGACCACATTTTTCGTGGTTATGCTCGTCTGGTCGTTATTGAACGCCCTGTACTGCACATTGGAGTATTCGTGATTCCAGTATTCAAAACCGAAATCCGGGTCGGCCGCAAAACTACCTCTCGGCGTAAACACGATGAGTTCAATCAGATTGTCAAGCATTCTGATTCTGTCGTTGATATCGCGCTTCAGCATGGTCTGTCTGCCTTGCGACTGGAAATCGAGAGGTGCTGAGATATAATTCATTTAAGGGGGAGTTAAAAGGGGGAGTTAATGGGGGAGTTAAATCTCTGGTCCACCGAATTTTGAGAAGTCTTTCCACAGCGTCACTTGGAAGCTCGCCGTGGCACTACTCACGCCATCCTTCACCGCTTTCAGTTTGATATTGACAATACGCTCTGGTTCGGGTGCTCTTTGTTTGTTATATCCCGTGTTGAGCGCGAGGAAGGGTGCGCGCAACACGTTGGCCGACGGTTCGCTTCCATCGAGAGAGAAATAGACCGTGGCACCGGGTTCAGGACATGTGATGGGCACGCGTGCCACACCTGAACATCCAATCCGCAAATAAGCGTCTTCGATATATGGCGCTTGAAGGGTAGCCGGTTCTGGTTCGGGCTCTTCCTCTGGTGCTTCCTTCATCTTGTCGAGTTTCTCGGAGATGGAGGCACAGATGTCTATGCCCTCACGAATGCGCAAGTAGGCATCTTTGTAATTATAGGGAGCGAGCGCGTATGCCCTGAAGTCATCAGCATCAGCCAAGTCGAGATAATCATCGAGTTCGCAAGCACAGTAGAATGCGCTCACGCACCGTTGTACTTTTTCGAGAAGCGACATCGGCGAAGCCACATCACGCTCCTTATCGGTCTCAATCAAAATCTGCTGCAAGAGCGGCCAGAAGATTCTCATAGCCGTTTTAGCATCGGTGTTGAGCACCGTATGGGCTTTCGACTCCATCTCGCGCAACAGTTGCAGGAAGCGTTGATAAGCCTCCACATATTTGGGATGTGCCGCCACCAAGACGCAAGGCGGCACGAAATCTTCCTCGTCGATGTGCCATCCGTATTGGTTGACAATCCTTGCGATAGGCATCGCATTGTCGGGCACCGGACTGTCAGGTGAAAGCAATGCGAACGTATATACGGGTTCACCGAACCCGTCGCCCGTCTCTCTCCACTCACCCGGTTGAGGCTGAATAGTCAGGAGCAGTTGTGCCCTTTCACCTGCCTCAGGAATGACGACCCTCGTATCAAACGTGTTCGCATATCGTGTATCGTAGGCGACATCAATCAGTTCACCGTTTTTTGTGACAGCGAGGCAGTTGAGTGCTTCGACATGGAGAAATCCCCCCGCTGGATTGACATTTAATTCGAATGGAGCAGATGACGGGATGAGGCCAAACTGTCTGGCAGATGCGAGCATCATCACCTTTCCCAACATTTGGTCTGTACATCTATCGGATGCCGTCAGCACCTCATCGGTCAGGCGCATGCCTTTTTTCCAAAATATTCTCTTTGACATAGGAAGGTAATAGTAAAAAGTAAAAAAGTAAAAAGAAATGGAAGGTATTGAATCCTATTACAGATTCGCGTTATAGTTGAGATAATTGAAAGCTAAATCATCGGAGAGTCGTAGCGGCACATCGTCATACGACACTTCAAAATGCAACGTCTCTTCTACCGACAAGAAATAATCTTGTACGAAGGCGCGCATCTCCTCCAGTTCATCCATCAAAGCCATGAAATGCTCGTCACATTGTCCCTCGGGCCAATACTGGATTTGGTAGCATACAACCGAATCCTCATATTCATTTCCAAGGAACCCCTCACCGAGCACTCCGCCCACACAGTCATCGTAGCGGGGAGAAGCATCGTCACATTTCACCACTTTCTCCACCACCTCTATCTTAAGTCTTTCCTCTACCAGCACCTTTCGCAGCATCAGTGTGAGCAGGGTTCTATTGCCTCTAATCGTCTTACAGGCAGGCAGGAAATGGATGAGTTGACTGATAAAACGGTTATTTCTTTGTTTCTCCGTCAGTTGGTCGGCCAGCATATTCTCAAGCACCCTGTTATATTGAGACAGTTCAGCTATCCTCTTATAGACATCAACCCGAAGAGAGAGGAGTCGCAAATCCAACGGCATGAAGAATTTCCGGGCCAGTTCCTTTTCCTTCTCCTGCTCTTCATATTCTTCTGCAAAACGTTCTTTTTCATGTTGCGCAGGAAGATTGCTGAAGCGGTCCACCTGATGGAAGAGAGCCTCAGGCAGGGCAGTATAGAGACTGTTCCGGCTCAGTTGCAACAACATACAATCCTCATTGCCCGGGATTGGCTCCATGCCCAAGATATCTTTATAAGTATTACGCTGGTGCAGTCCCTGCACACTGACTTTGCAGGCACCTTCAGGCAAGTAAGCCAACAACGCCTCAGCACTGAGGTCATCGGGGAGAAACTTCATATAAAAGTAAAAAAGTAAAGGAGTAAAAAAGTAAAAAATAAAAAGTAAAAAAGTAAAGGAGTAAAAAAGTAAAAAGGGAAAGGAAATGTGTGGATTAGAAACGGTCGTCGGAGAGTTCGACATGGAAGAGACCTTTATCGGTTGAGACCTCGATGATGTCGTAGGGAGGTATGCCGATTTCCTGGAGCGTGAGGTCCTGATAGGGAAACTCCACATCGATGTTTTCATAGAACGACTTGTGGAATAGCGTCTTATAACTGAGTTGGCGCAACTCCTTATTGCCGTCAATGTAAGCGTCGAGCTTTGACTCGGGCAGCATCACCTCGAACTCGCGCTCCGGTCGGTCGGCCACTATTTTATCAATGAATTTATTGTTGCGCATGTTGATTTCGAGTGCTCCCACATCAAGCAGTCTCTTGATGCGAGCCAGCGCCTCGCCCACCTTCAATTGGGCAGAAAGACCAGGTCCCTCAACCACATCGTCCCACTGCTCGTGCGCCGGACAATTCTTCTTCCACGACGCATAACGGTAGATGTTCATAGCATTGACCATGCCTTCGTAGCGCAACATCTTGCCTTGGAGCGTTTGGAACGGCGACTCCTCATCGGGGTTGATGTGAATGATTTTCATGGCCTCCTGCACCTGAATCGCACCCACGATAGAAGCGCTGATAGGTGTGGTGGCCACACGTCCTGTGGAAGTCTGCAACCTCACCACATCGGCACACCCTGTGCGCAACATGATGTGATTGAACTCCTCACGTGAGAGTCCGCACTCATAACAACTCATGCCCGGCGTATAGACACGAACCGTGCCTGTAAGGTTCTCGATGCTTCCGTCAATCCAACTCTTCCCGGCACGGAAAGAGAGACGGTTGAGTTGGTAGCGTGCCAACCTGCTGTCGAGACAGCCAATCACGACATCCACAGAGCGGTAGAGGCCCAGTCCTACCTCAGAGAAGAGATTGCCAACGATGGGAGTCGCCTCGATCTGCGGATTGATTTCCTTTGCCCGTCGTGCCACCACCTCGGCTTTGTAGCGGTGTTGCAAGGCATCCTCCTCTCGGAAGAGCACGCTCCTTGTCAGGTTCGACAACTCAATCTGGTCGAAATCGACTACATAAATATGTCCGACGCCAAAGAGCGCAAGGTCCTTGACCACCTCGTTGCCGAGCGCTCCGGCTCCAGCCACGAGTACCCGTGCGTTTTTCACTCGTTCTTTCTTAAACCAGGAGAGCAGCGTAAAGACGCCGTCGCCCCATTCGTATGTGTTGTTCATTGGGAGTTTGGGAGATTGGGGTTAATTTTCTTCGTATTTGAAGATGGTGTCACCGACGGTGAAGGTGTCACCATTGGAGAGGATGGCAGGTTTGCCGACCGCCAGTTCAAAACGGCTGTTATAGAACACCCCGGGGGCAAGCGATTTAATCATCGGCAACTGTTTTGCCGTATCGACAAACAATTGCACATGCTCCTTCGCCACTTTATTACTCTTCTCCCAGTTCATCTGGATTTCACACTCACCCGTCATACCGATAGACACTTTATTGCCCACCTTCATCCACTTATGGATAGGAATGCGCTGGTTGGCCTTGATACCATTCTGAATCACGAGGAAGAACTTCTCTGCGAGGAGACGGACGGTGACGAGCGAAGCACCCAGGCCACCACCATAGATGATGAAGTCGAGCAACATATTGAGCCATCCATATTTGCTGCCTGTGACAGATGAGAAGTAGAGCACGACAAAACCGATGACTGCCGAGACGAGACCGCCAAGCAAGGCACTCTTCATGGGGATAGTGGATTTGATGGTAAGGCTCAGCGACAAGCAGACAGAGAAGAGGAGATATGCGGGCAACGAGCAATACCACGGAATATAGGTGGTGTTGACCGCCGACAGCAGCACGCAGAAGATAAATGCGCCAAGTGCAAAGGCAAGCATTCCAATTACGGCAGACAGCAGTGACAAACCGAAGATTTTCAAGTAAATCATCGCATTCTTATTTCTATACTCATCAAAATACCTGAAGATGAGAGAAAGGAAGAATCCGAGCAGCAAACCGATGGAGAGGAATGCTGATGTCTTGTTGACACAGTCATTAAAGAGGTTGGAATACTGCTCTTCATTGGTGAATCCAGCCTTAACGATGATTTCAGCGAGGGGTTTGAACAATCCGCGTCCTGTCAGTTCAAAGACCACCCAGCTAAGTAGTCCGGCAATGATACCCGCAAAGGTCTGGTAACAGTCGCGAAGCGAAGCAGCGGAGAAGAGCGACCTCCACTCCACGTGGTCCTGAATACCATCTTTACAGTTCTGTCCGTATTCAGCGCACTTATAACCGTTCGACTTCCAACATCCCACGTGCATGATATGGCGGCACTTGGTCACCACCATCTGACCGGGTAGAATATCCTGTTTGCAGAAGTGGCAAATCCGTCGGTTGACGTTTGCTTCAGGGACATATTTTTTATAATATTTGGCATTAAATGCCTTCGATTTAATCCAGGGAATGATGACCTTCATCACAAGGAAGAAGAACAGCATGGTGAGCAAAGCCACCAATACCGCGATGACGTACTTCATCGCCGTCTCGCTGCCTGACTCCTCTTGTGCGGGCCATGGGTTTTCAGCAGAGCCGATAGAGAATTCCCCCTCTCCCACTTTCGAGCCTTTCCATTCCGCCTCATAGTTGACACGTCCGTTATATACCCGTCCCTCAGTCGCCTTGTAGGTGAACGAATAGTCGTACATGGCATCCTTGACGGCCTGTTCAAACTCCGACATCACCGTGTTCATGTTGTCAGAGGGTTTATAAGCGCCGGAACGCTCAGCCACGACCGTACCAGTAGAGTCGCGCACCTGCGAGATACCCTGAAGGATGGCTTTCACATTGGGGTCTTCGCCGTTGCCCGTATAATAGAGCGCATACACTTTAGGCATGATGGTGCGTTTATCGTTTTGGAAATCTGTCACCTCAATGAACCCGATATTCTCGTCATGCGGTCTGACACGGCTGTCGGTGAACACAAAGAGAATGTTCTTATCCTTATTGAGTTGTGCTCTTTGTGCAATGTCTTTGTTCTTTTGGTATCCGGCTTGCAATTTCGCCTCCTTTTCGAGTTCCGCATCATCGGCATTAAACTCGGCGAGTTTGGAATAGATAGCACCATAGAAGAACTTATTGGTGGCCGTTTTCATCAGTTCCTCTTTCGTCTGCTGGTAATTAGCCGCCGTCACGGGAATACTGTTAGACACCTCGTCACCGAAGAACGACAGATAAACACATCCTTGCGGGGCGCTCTCCACGAGGTTGCCCACAGCTTCGAAGATACGCTCTTTGCCTTCGTTGGAGATGCTCTTATCCACGAGCACAGAGAAAGTGTAGTCGGCTGGTATTCTCTGGCCCGACTTCAGCGCTTCCACTTTCGCATTCGCCGCTGGAATGATATTTCCATCCTCCTTGACCACAAGATAGTTTTGCAGTTCGCTATCGGCTATCTCGGCATTGCGTTTCCGGTCGCCGTCGATGATGCGGAAATAGAGTGTGATGTCGTCTTTCCCTGTGGCGTATTCATATTTTTTGTCACAAAACTCGATACGCTGCACGTTTTGTGCCAGCGTAGAAGAAGCCACAAGCACTATGAGGATTGCAGCCAGGGTGATTTTCACTTTCATCATTTGATTCTTACCCATGATATTAAGTCTTCTAATTTTTGCTCTCCATAAAAATGTCCGTCGATACATAGTTCCTGTCTGAGTACTGGAATGGTATTGACGATACCGTCGGCAGACGAATAAACCATGACAAACTTCAGCAGTCCGATAAAGGGAGCCACCGCTTTTTTGACCGACGGCAAACTGGTATGGGGCGAAACGACCACACATCCCATCAGTTGCAGGTTTTGCATCTGGGGTTGAGAACATATTCGTTCAATTGTGTATGTCGTCTGCTCGTTGTTCACGGACATAGAGCCGTGAACGAATCCCACCAGTCCACCCTCCTGATGATCTGTCAGTTGTTTCAGTTCCATCACGGCCTGTTTGTTCATCATGATGCTATGGCAATCCATGAGTCTGGCCGCAGCATGGCTGAGGATGTCGATATAGTCCATGACAGGAGGAACGGGGCTGTCTGGGAAGGGTTGCGTGGGCGGGATGGGTTGCGTGGGATGAGTGGGGTTAATGGGCGAGATGGGTTGAATGGGCGGGAAGGAATTAGCGGGGGCTTGCAGTTGAGACATCACAGGAGCTTGGGATTGGGGTATCACAGGAGCTTGGGGTTGGGGCATCACCGGAGCTGGTGATTGTGGTGCAACTTGGGCTTGGGGTGCCACTGGAGCTTGTGATGGTGGTGCAGCTTGGGCTTGGGCTTGGGGTGCAGCTTGGGCTTGGGGTTGTGGATTATTTCTTTCGCTTTCCACAGCCCACTGATAGAGTTTCTCCAAAGAGAGCATCCGTTTCAGATCGTTTTTCGAGCTGATTGAACCATCTTTTTTGAACACAAATATGCCCATTTGTTGTCCTTTCGTCAGAATATCCACCACGAAAGCGGTGAGGAAATGCGGATGAGTAGGTTGTTTAAGCTGGTGATGCACCGACGTGTCAGCATTACTGAAGAAGACACCAAGTCCGGGATGCGAATGCACCCAACAAGTCAGATCGTATTGCAGATTGGTCTGAGCCTTTAGTTTTCTGAGCCGTCCGGTAGCCCTCAGTTTGATTTTTCCGCCGAAGTTGAGTTCATACTCTTGGAACACGGCATCATCTCCGGGCATGACCACCTCTTCCAGCGACACATCATACACTTGCTGTTGCGGGTTGTACACCCACCGTCCGAGCACCATACATCCGTTTTCATTGGGATTGGGCGAATTGCTCAAATCCCTGGCGTACATCTCATAAATGTCTTTGACACATGTGTTTTTCAGATAGATGCGCCTGACTGCAGCAAAGTCGCAGATATCTGCTACCTCAATGGGCAGGTATGCGGGGTTGTTGATTACATCGGCAATACTTTGCGGTTTGAGAACCGTCGTTGTGGTGCGCCTGACCACGATGCCCGGGTCTGCCCCGGTTTTCGTATGGTTATACCCGCTCGACAGGTTACGGTTGACAGGTGCGGGACCTGTCGTTTTCTTTCTTTTCACCAGCCATACGAGCAGAGGTATCAACAGAAGAACCCCTGCGATGCAGAGCGCGATGGGCACCCATTTCACCGTCTTGGTCTTTTCTGTAAGCGGTGTGATGCCCAATTCGTTTTCCAAGAGGCTGAGCGCCTCTTCACGCTGGTCAAGTTTCTCTCCAGCAATCTCCGCCAATCGTTTTTCACACTGTTCGCGGTCATTGACCCCGTTTTTCTTATATCTGCTGAGGAATTTGCTGACCAGTGCCTCGATGTCATCACGATGTTGCTGGAGCTCGTTTCTCTCCGCCCTCGCATAAGAATCGAGTTCATGCTCCGCAATATAGGCATCTTTGTCGGCAGCGTTGCGCAATGTGGTGATATGCTGGTCAATTGTGTTTTTGAAAGTGGTGATGGCATTATCGGCATAGTAGGCATCTGCAGCGAGGAAACGGTCGAAATCGCTGATTGCAGTCTCGCTGCTGACGGGAGCAAGCGATTGTGCTGATACGATAGGAACCGATGACGTCGCTTGTCCTGCAGCCGTCTCCTTTTTGGCGTTGTTGCCCTCTTTTTGTCGGTTGTTCTCAGCCTTTTGCTCTTTCTGTGGTTTCTCGGGTTCAGGCACATACGACTTATTATGTGCTTTCCATACACGTTCGGAGTCGGACTTATCCCATGAGACAATGACTTTTCCGTCTCTCACCACCTCAATCTTACCGGGTTGGTTGGTTCCGAGCCGGGCATTGTCGCCAGCCGGCTTTTGCAAATCGACAAACATTGCGGTAGTGGGCGAAGTCACCTCCACACGTAAGGTTACCGAGGGGGAATCCTTCGAGCTTTTCTTCCCGTCGTAGGGCTGTGCCATACATTGCATGGCCGCCATGGCCAACAAGATGATGACGCCCGTATATTTGAAACACTGTTTCATATTTTTATGTCTTTGTTGTCTCTGTTGCTGCCTTTAGGTGGCTGCTGTGGATTGTTTCTATTCACCTTCGACTTCACCTGATAGGTTTTTCCACCGATGACCACGGTCTTGGTGCCGGTTGGGTTAGTGGGATTTTGGGGTCTGCCGGGCTGAGTCGGGTTATTAGACCTTTGGGCGTTGGCAGTAGCGGATTTGTTGGGGTCGGTTGCACCGTTAGCGCCTTGTCCCCGTTGCTTTAAAGCCTCCTCTGCTTTTTGTGTTTGTTGTTTAATCGCCTCTTGTGTCCGTTTTTTCGCCTCTTCTTCCGCCTTTTTCATGGCATTGGCTTGCATCGCCTCCATGTTTTTGAGGTTTTTCAGGCTTCTGAAGTGTTGGAGCACCTGATTACCGATAAATCCGAGGATGGCAAGAGCGATGCCACCGATAATCATCCACAGGTTTCTGCTCTGCGCCTTGTCAGCCTCTGCTTTTTGTTCAGCAGCAATGGAGTCGTTTTTCGCCTGTTCCTTATCTTTTGCGTTCTGCTCAAGTTGTGCTTTCTTGCTATAGCTTTCGTTGAGGGTCTGATTAGCCTTGCCCCGCAGTTCCGGGTCTACGATTTTAGAACTGAGCGCATTGAGTTGATTGATGGAACCCATGATGTTTTCCGAGAGCGAGTTGCCCGTCTCCATGGGCATCAGCTGTTCGATACGCTCCATCAGGATTTTCGCCTCCTCATCGGGCGATAGTCCCGAGGCTCCGCCACCACCGCCGAGACCTTCTTCGCCGAGGGCGCCTCCACCCTCAACGAAGCTCTGTCCGCCGCCCTCATCGACCACCTCTTGTTCATAGCCCACTTCCTCTCGGTAGCCCACGATTTTTCGTCCGTCGGGACCCACCGTTCCCGGTGGTGCCGGTGTGGCATTTCCGCCATTGGCCGCTGCCGAGGGTTTCAGTTTAATTTGCAGGTCGCTGCATTTCGCAAACACATCGTAGGTACCCTCCGACTTCATTTTCAAGAGTTTGAAAGAAGACTCATGGCTTGCGAGGTAAATGGGAATGGTGATAACAGCATCGGTCTTCTGTCCTACTTCAAATGACAACGTAGGCATATCCTCGGGATGCAGGATAAAGAAACCATCGGCCGATTTTTTGTAGTTAACGCCTTCGGGAGTTCTGAACGGCTGGGTTGATTTCCCCTCAAAATCCACTCCACGAGTACTGCTTTTATCGAAGAAGACAGGTACAACTTTCGTCAGGTCCGGGTATTTCCGTTTGTTGGTGTTGCCGAGCAGTTTCCTTGCATTGACGAACTCTACCTTAGCCTTTCCCCCGCTCACCGACACGTTATATGTGACAATGAGTTGGTCGCCGGCCGACGTTCTTACGGTATCGACGACGGCCGAGACATTCATGCAGACGAGACAGGCGAACAGTAGTCCGAGCCACTTATAGGTGTAGGTCATTTGATGCTGTTGATTTTGTTATACGCCTTGTTGATAGCCGACTTTTGTTTTTTGCTCCTTTTGTGATTATGGTTGTTATAGCAATTGTATAACGCATTGACCGACTGCATCACTTTTTGCTTTGTTTCGGAACGGTTGCTGCTATTATAGATTTGCACATAATAGTCGTTGAGCGTTTGGTTGATTTGCGCCTCGGAATAGTTACGATAGGGACAATTGGCATTAGGATCGACCGGTGTTGGTGGTGTGACACCGCCGCCACCGCCTCCTCCACCTTTGCTGTGGGTGCTGCACACGCCTTCTTTGATGGTCAGTCCGTTGAGTTGGTCAATGAGGTCTTGGTATTTTTGGTGAGTCTGTAAACTACCCGTCCATTTATCGCGTTGCTTTTCCAACTGAGCAACGAGCTTATCGATTTCCTTCTGCAGACTTTGTCTTTGTTTGTTCATTTGCTTCTTGTGCCTTGAGTCGGTGCAGATGACGGTATTGTTGACTTTCGCCACGAGTTTGTCCACTTGGTCTTTAAGCTTGGAGTATTCCGAGGGACCCGCCTTTCCGGCAGTGATACGCAGGGTGAAAATCTCCTGGTTCATGAGGATGACCTCTTTATGCTTTTTATTCTTGAACGTACCCACGTACACAGGCAGTTGGCAAGCCGTCTCCTCACCGCTTGGCACACTGAGTACGGGGAGACGTTCCTTGCTTTGCGGTTCCACCTTGAGTACTTTTTTCAATCCCGGATAGGGTTCGATGACGTCATGGAAATACTTGTCAGGGATGATATCGTCGCGTTTGAGTTCTTTTTTCAGTTTTTTCCCTTCGCTATACTCATGGCTGAAAAAGATGAGCACTTGTTCATCATCGAGGTTTTCCACTTCCACGATAACATTGGCATAGCCTTCAACATTGGGTGCATCCAGGGTGACAAACACGTTCATCATCCCATTAAACTGCACCTGTGCCGATGGTTTCTGCTCATTGACTTCAACGCGCTGCTCTTGTGCCACAGCAGCGAGGGCGGGCAATAGCATTGCCATCCATATCCATAGTCGTTTCATATTCTAAGTTTCTTTTTAGGTTTTGGTGGTTGTTGAGGTTTTTGAGGCGGTGTCGGGGGTGCCGGTGGCATCGTAGGAGGTTGTTCAGCCTTAGGCGGCACAGGTTCTGTCGCCGCTTGTGTGAATTTGGTCCATCCATTGGGTTCACCCTCTTCTCTCACCCATTCGGCCACGGTTTGGTCTTCAGGATAAGGGTAGGTGTTTTGTGCGTGGTAGAGTTGGTATTTCAGATAGCGCTCCACCCGGAGGATAAGGTCTTTGAGTGATGCGAGGACCCCCATCTCTTTGATGGTAAGACAGACATGGCCTTTGAAACTGCCCGAAAAACGGATGTTAGGATGCCAGATGTCGGAACGGAACGTGAAGATGGGGTTACC
Organism: uncultured Prevotellaceae bacterium; assembly: GCA_946404865.1. GTDB lineage: Bacteria > Bacteroidota > Bacteroidia > Bacteroidales > Bacteroidaceae > Prevotella. The sequence continues at coordinate 18,633 of CAMJFC010000004.1, read as the reverse complement.
GTCGGCCGAGGGATAGTTGTTGGGCAGCACGATGCTCATCTTGTGCAGAAAGCCGAAGATGGGTTTTCTGGGGGGTGGTGTGTCTTCCACTCCGATGATCGACTTGACCCTATACCATATTTCATATTCAGTGGGCAGTCCCATCACATTTTTCCGTCGGATAATATAGGAGATTGAGGGCTGGTGTGGATTAGCTGCCGTCTCTCTGCGTTTGTTGCAGAGGTTGTCAATCTCTTTCCACTCCTGCCATAACCGCGCATCACGACCTTTGAGGTCTTTGCGGCTGAAATTGCTGATAGATTCGTTCATGATTTAGAGGTTTATATAGGAGCTATAGTGAGAATAGTGACTATAGGGATAATAGGGGCTATAGGGGTGTGATAGGGGCTATAGGGGTGTAATAGGGGCTATAAGGACTATAGGGGCTATAGAAATAAAAAGTGAATGTTTGATTGTAATGATGAATTATCCTGCGATGGGGATGGAGATGAGATGCAGATGGTCGCCGGGTTGGATGTTGTAATCCACGAGAGCCATCTCGCGCCCTTCATCATCTTCAAACTCGAGGATGACATCCTCATCGTCGATGACTTGTCCCATGACATACTGCACGGGGTTACCTCCTCCGTCCATCTTGGGCAGTTCAAACACCTGTACGATGCTGTTGATTTGGTCACGTATGGTTTTGTTAGGATCTGACACTTTCACTTCCACCTCTTCATAAGAGGTGCCGTCGATAGTCAGGTTGATGATGAACTCTTCATCGAAATAAGCTTGATTGTCCATAGTATTGAGGTTTTTAAATGTTTTTTTTAGAGGGATATAAATATAGATAGAATAGACGTAATTGTTCCGAGCCATCAAAAGAACATTTTAGATGAAAAACTCTCAGGAAAGGTAGAAGAGATATTGTCTCCCATAAAAAAGATCATAAAGAATCATACAAGTTGTCCGTCGGTGAGAATGGAAATGGAGCCGCCCCAGAGACAGTTGCATTTGCAGGACTTGAGGAGGGCTGGCTGGTTGGCGATGAGGTAATCGGGTTTGCCGGGCGCCCACGGTGCCACGACATTAGGGATGCAAGGCATGGGCGTGAGCACTCCCATGGCAGCCGAGGTGGCTGAGGCGACGGTGGGATTTGACAAGGAACTGCACATGCCGAATGAGGGTATGTTGGCCATAGGCTTGAAATCCATGATGTTAGCCATGGGCTTATTGGCAAGCATGACACGTTTCTCCGGGGTGACGATGAGTTTACAAGGTGTCATGCCGAAACTACACTGAAGGGTAGCTGTGGATGTTACGAAGGAATCAGCCATATATGAGATATGAGGTGGAAGGAAACTACAATGACATTATCTCCATGCGCCTTTGGGCTGGGAGTAGTTGGGACTGCGGAAGCACTCGAATTTGTTTCTGAATACGAGCACCTGGCAGGCATTTTCGGGAATAGCGAGCGGCTCCTTCATGCCGTAGCGGAAGAGGGCGGGTTCGTATTTATTGCTTTTGGGGTCTATTTGCAAGAGGAAATCTGTTTTGGTCTCAGGGTGTGCGCCGTAGCACCCACGGAACACGGGCACCATTTCATCGTGCGAGAAGAAGAAATAAGCAGAATATTCTCGTTTGCCCACATGCCATCCCACGCAAACACGTGAGGGTTTTCCTGCCTCGTGATAGTTGAGCAATGAGCCGTCGCGCAACCGGTCGAAGGTGCCGTCGTGGCATTTCACCTCGACAAAATCGAGGGAAGGTTTTGTCTCATCCTCTTCGTATTCCATCCATTCTTCCTGGTCCTTGTCCCATTTTTTTAGGATAGGAAGGAAACGGTAAGTAAATTGCTGCATCATGCGGTCGAAGAGGTGGTGGTCGGGAAGGCCGTGCTGCGAGAGGTTAGATGCTACGAATTCATCGGCGGCTATCGTCTCCTCACAGAAAACGTCTAATGTAGAATTGGCCATGATTTTATTAACATCAACACCAGTTGCATCCATCATCTGGGCTTTATGCCAATCCAAGACACAAGACTTCTTATAGCCGTTGAGCCATACTGCCACTCCTCCGTATGGAGCCATCCCCACGACGATGAACCTGTAAATCGGTTTTCCCTCTTTATCCTTCACCCCAAATGCTTTTTCCATACTGTCACTGTCCAAATCAGTATCCAGATGGTAGCACGCATGCTCAATAACGGAAATCCACTTGATTTCTATATGATAGGGAAGCAATCTGCCATCCCTGCACCACTCATCGGCAGCAGTAGCCGCCCCCCACTCGGGATGCAAGCATATATTCTGACCGACATCAATCCAGTCATCCTCTTCATCACCATAGGTCAGCATGCTGTCAATGATTTTGGCGGGGTAAAGAGGCGGGCAGGATTCAGAAGTGGAGTAATGGTACATCATATTATATCTCAATTATATAAATCGGAAGGATTGTTCACTTTTGGTCTCAATGAGCCATTAGCATAAGGGTTGTATGTGTTCTCACCTTTTTCATAGCCATACTTTGCCCTGATGGTTTCTATGCTAACGCCTAACTCGATAGCCGTTTCAGATGTCCACGTCACGGTGCCATCGTCAAGAAACAATTTCACCATGTCAGACGGAATCCCGGTAAAAGTTTCCACTCCGCCGAGAACAGTTTGTAATGCCCCCTCAGTGGCAATGGCGGCATCTAACCCCCCACCTTTAATATCATTGAATGTCTTTTTCAACGACAAGGGTTTGAACCATTCCTTAAATATTTGCTTGGCATCAGCCAAGACTTGCCCTTGAGTCCAAGGCTTGATCGCCTCAGCCCACATGTCACTGTTGGCTTTTTCGAGTTTTTTTATTTCTTTGGTGATTTTAAATTCCTCTTTGGCCAATGCCCTGTATTTAGCAGTAGCCTGGTGCATCGTGAATGTAGCATGGTTGATATAACTTTGAGTACTGATTGTGGTCTGGATGGCCTGCTGATTGGCATATCTTGACGCAGCCTGCTGGTTTTCAGCCAATTTTTCCAATTCCTTTTGCCTTGCTCTCAACTGTTCAAGTTTTGCTGAATTGCGTTTGAAATAAGATTGTGCGGCCTTCAAAGTATTCATATACTTTTTGAAGTTGTCAACAAAAATAGTTCCTGAATGGAAAAGATTTTGTTTCATTTCGTTGATAATCCTTGATGAGGCAAGTTCACCCGTCTCAGCATGCTTGATAAAGGGCTGCAGTTTTTGCAATTGCTCATTGGTCTGTTCGAGTTTATCTGAGGCTTTTTCGGCGGTCTTGACAGCCTGTTGCTGTTTTTTCTTAGCCTTCACGGCATTTTTTGCAAGCCTCCTCCTCCCTGCCTGTGTAATTCCTTTGTCCATTCTGACGATGAGCCTCTGTCCTCTATACATAAGCAGTTTGCAGCCTCTTGCTACGCCTAAAGCAGTCATTTTACCTCCTGTAGCAATGACTCTGCCTGCCCTAACAAAGGGGATACAACAGACAAGGTCAATGCCAATAGATATCTTATGCGCATTATTCTCATCGCCTTCCACGACCCACTCAGCCGCATGAATTGCAGCGTCAACCAGGGAAATGGGAGAAAAGGCTATCGAGGTGATACCTAAAAACTTATGAACGGCCTCCATGCCAGTGATGGGGAACCAAGGTTTCACCTCACCCCGTTCGACCTTTGCGGCGTGAGCGATAGCCTTTTGGTATTCTATCCACAGTTGTTCCTCTTCTTTTCTGACGGGGTAATACTCTTTTAGCCACTCATACGAATAAATCCATTGTCCGTATAATATCTCGGTGGGTGCGACACCATTCTCTAAGTCTTTTTCAGGCAACTGCCCGGTTTCTGCGAAATCATATAATTTATTCTCTATGGCCCGCATCATCTGTTTAATCTCGTTCGCATAAAGTTTGCGCTCGAAATACAGGCTGAACACCTCATAGAGGCAGGCATAATCAACGACGAGTTTCCATTTCTTTTCTTCATACTCCGCAAAAGAAAAATTTTCTTTTGCGGAATTCACGAACACATCATAGACAGACTCGTTGGGAAGGCTCCGTTTCAATACCGCCGCAAAAGCAAAAGGCAGTGCGTCAATGGGCATAAACCCTCCTAAAGTGAAATGTATTTTCCCCCCGTCGTACTTGACAATCTCCTCATCCAAGAATGATTTGACTTGATTAATGCCATCCTCCAGACAGTCTTGCATATCGCACAGTGTAATCGTCTGTCCTGTGACGGAGTCGAAAGCGAGGTGACTGCAATCTACCACAATAAACTTTTTTTCCACATAGTTAGTGGGGTTTCCATGTTCCCATGCGAGGCTAACGGCCATAGAGAGGTTTTCTGTCAATCCGTCTTCGATGAGCGAATTCTTCGTCTTCTTCAAATCGTGAGTGGATAAGATGGAAAACAACAAGACGACATTGATTTCGCCTCTTTCCATCTGCGACTCAGCCTCATTGGAAATGGATACGTCAGACGCCTCAACAGTGCTTGCAACAGGCGTAACCGGTGTAGAAAAGTCACCCATAACTGATTATTGGAAAATAATTGGAAAAAAGTATGCTGAAAGCCCTCAACCTTAATTGACTTTCACCATGCCGCCCTTGATGTCGATGGAGGCATTGGCGTTGATGCCGATGGAAGTGGAAGCCTTCTGGTTGATTTGGGCAGCCTGTGCCTCAATTTTGTTTTGCGCTTCAACACGAATGTCGGTGGCTTGTATTTGCAGTTTGTTTTGCACTTTGACATTTTGGCTGTCGCCCACCTCAGTATGTTGGTTCTCGCTGACGTTGAGCGAGTCGTTGCGGTCGATATTGGTCGAGCGGTCGTTGCCGGCATGCTCGCGGATGTCATTGTCGGCAGAACGAGTTTGGTCGTGTGCGGCAGTTAGCTGCATGTCGTTGCCAGCATCAGCTTTCATGTCATTATCGGCGTGATGGATGCTGTCGTTGCCCGCCTTCGTTTGGATGTTGTGTCCCGCTTCGATAATGATGTCATTGGCAGCATGGAGTTCGATGTTGCCTTTCGACTCAAGTTTGATGAGCTGTTCGTCGGTCGAGAACGTGAGGATATAGTTCTCTTTCTCGTTGTCGTAGATGCGGATATAACCGCCCTCAGCCTTGTCCCATATCTCGATGGTATGTCCGTTGCGCGTGCGAATGGCCTTCACTTCGTTTTTTCCTGGCAGCCATGCCGTGTCGGGGTCGGCCACCCCATTGTAGAGAGTTCCTTTGACATAAGGCCGCTCAGCGTTGCCTCCCTCGAAATCAACCATCACCTCCTCGTCAATCTCAGGGATGAAAGAGAATCCTTTTCCTCCTCCGGCATAAGGCTGTGACAAACGGAGCCAAGGTGTCATCATGCTATCGTCTTGTTGGGCTTGCCAGTCGAACTGTACGCGCACGCGGCCCAGATTGCTCGGGTCTTCGTTGTCCTTCACCTTGGCACGGCATGAAGATGCGAAGGGATAGACATCGCTGTCGGTGTATGGGGGATAGTCGCATGCCGACGGTATGCCCGAGAAGAAATTACTATAAGTTTCATCGGCCGTGAAATGATGGGTCAGTCCGATGATGAGTATTTCGTCCTGATCGACGGGACTTTTGGTATTTGAGGAGGTATTGGTGATAAAATTGTCTTCAATGACCAGTTTTCCTCCAATATTCAACTTCGAGCAATAGGTCGTACCCGAATAAGTGAGCATCCCGGCCTTCAATCCCCTACCCTGCGTTTTGGTTGAAACATTAAGCACCGTCTCTCTCCCGTCCTCATCAGCGAAGCCACCGGAATGCAGGTTTTGCAAGGTCTGTTTGGTGAACAGGTTTTGTGAGGCCGTAAACGCCTGGTCGCTGAGTTTGTTGAGCGAGCGTTGCATCTCACTGAGGGCGTCTTTCTGGTTGGCATCGTAGGCGTTGTACGATGAAGCCAAATGATTGAACGCCAAATGTTCCATTTTTAAGTCCACACCATACGAAGGCACATCCTTACTGGGATATGCGAGTCGTACGGTCTCATCCTCTACGAGTTGTCCGAACACCAGTTTTGTTCCGTCGTTGTAGAACCATTCACCATAGCGTATGGCCAACCTCCGCAGGAATTGTGCGTTGGTCTCATTATACTGCACGCAGTAAGGTATGGGGTCGGTGAATCGCGCGTTGACTTCAGCGGTGATGTGGTCGGAGTAGTCGTCGAGCACATCATTGACGATGTCATTGAGTGTTTTCTTTTCGAACGACTTACAGTTAGGATGGTCGTTAATCAGCGCATCCCAGCTGCAGGCCTCAACATTTACATCGTACTCGCTACCGCTTCTACTGCCCGACGCAGAAACGATGACACCCTGGAACTCGATGTCGCCCGTCTTGCCCGAATCACCATTGAGTGAGACGTTTTCCACATTGTCGGTCATGATTGAGAGACTGATGTCCTTTCCTATCAATTGTCCGCACAGGGCAAACTCAGCCTCGCTAATGTCCTCGTCGGGATCAGCTTTCCTGACGGAGAAGGAAAGCGTGTTAGGAGCCATGAGTTGCTGCCTCAACGAGAAGTTGTCGAGTTTGTACTTGATGCCTTCGATTTCGATATCGAATTTTGTTGATACGTTGCCTCCGATAGAAATGGAGATGTCGCGAATGGAGATAGACATATTAAGGAAAAGTGAATCGTGAAAAGTGAAAAAACTGGTTCAATCTGGAATCACGAAATGTGAACGGTCAGTAGTTCATGAGAGCATCAGGCTCCGCTATCATCCGACCAATCGTTGGTGAAGATGGCACTTGTGATGGACCCGACCTTGATGACTCCTGCGCTAATGGTGACGGTGGTGTACATCAGCCGGCTGTCGTTGTCGTTGAAATAATCACGCAGCCCCACGCAGAAAGCATTAACAAAATCAACCGTTTTGTAACTGCGTTTGTTTTCATTTGAGAACACGACGAAGGTGAATCGACCCGACTTAATCTCTGTTTTATTGAACATCCACTGATAGAAGAACACATCATCGTCGCTTGTTGAGGGCATGGTGAACGTGATGGAACCTCCCTTGGGTCTGGATGTGGGTTTTCCCGTGTCATCGGTCGCCTGGCTAAATTCGTATGAACATTCAACGACGCTATATGTGCGCCCTCCGATTTCTAATTTGCCTTGAATTGCCATATTGATACGGTTAAAGATGTGAAGTGTAAAGTGTGGGTTGTGTGCAGAACACACAACCCACATGGTGAGGATGTGATTAGTTGTCGATGGTCCAACGGTTGTTGTGCCGTGCATTACCCACCTGGATTTCTTTTGCAGAGATGGTGAACTCCTCAAACTGGAGCAGTGCGTTGGTGGAATCATAGGTTTCAGCGTATTCCACGACATATCCCTCTTTGAATTGGAGGTTCTTCATCTCGCCACCTTGACGGTTGGGGAACGAAATGGTGCCACTCTTGCTCATGTAGGTGTCGCACATCCATTCGAGGATGTCAGTGTTGCCGTCGTCGTTGGATTTCACTTTGACTGTGATTTTTCCACCGCGAGTGGTACCTGTGGGCTGTCCCTCCACGTCGGTCTGCTGGTTGAGTTCATAACGTACATACAATACCTCACGCTCTGCAATGCCGTCGGCATTGATGGTTGCTGTTCTTGTTGCCATAATTAGTTTTTTTATTAAAAGGGTTAAACGTCCACAAAAGACTGGTAAATTGTTTGATTGTTAACTGTCCATGACGGACTTGATAGAAACGATAAACGTTGTGTGCTACATATCCACGAAGGACATAAAAATACAGAAATGTTACTTCACGTTCTGATCCCAATCCACACCTGCGCTGCCGTTATGTCCGGTCAGTTCGATGAGGAAGTTCTTAGCGGCAAAGAAAGGCTTGAGTTCCACCTGAATATTGATGTCCTTGGTCTTGGGATCTTGATTGATGCCCTTGAGGTTGTAATTCTCGATGAGTTTGCCAGGACCCTTGTAGTCGCTGAGGAAGTCATGAACAGCCTGTTGCAATTCCGCCTTCACCGACGAGTTCCAGTTGATGAACGCTTCATCGTTGAAGAAGTTTTGGAACACCTTTCCTATCCAGTCGAACACACGCACGATGGGATACTCCTGGAGTCCGAGGGTAGCGCCATTGTAAAGCGAGCGGTTGGAGAAGGCCATGGTGCGTCCGTCCTCTTCCACCATGGGGATGACACCCTGGTCGATGAGGGCAGCAATCTCCGACTTACGCAGGTCGAGACGTGCGCCTTTCACATTGCTCAGCGTGCCGTATTTCTTGCCAGCTGCGCCCTGTGCGATAACGATCTCATCGGTGTTGGTCATGCGTCCTGCAAGTGCTGCGGAACCGGGGATGTAGAGGTCGTCGTCCTCGTCGGCCATCTCCGATTTCTTACGTCCGAGCAGATAGTTACAAGTCATCACCACGTTGGCCAAATGAGCGTCTTGCCCTTGCAGTTCAGCATCGTCGAGTTCATCTTTGAGCATGCTGAAATTCAGGCTGTCTTTGAAGTCAGTGACCATGAGCACCTTGTTGCGATAGGCGGTATCGGACCACATACGGATGGTTACGGCGTCGCCGAGATAGCCGGGAACGACCAACAGACTGTAGTTGTTCTTCAGGTTGAGCCGGTCATAGTATCTCTCCAGTTCCTCGCGAATAGCCACGGTGTCCTCAGAGTCATGCTCCGTAAGTTCTTCCTTGTTGACATTCATCAGCGTGATGCAATCGATTTTGCCTTGTCCGGCGTTGGCGAAGAACGAGTCGAGTGAGCGGTAGGTCACCTCGAGTTTTTTCACTTCCTCATGGATATTGAAGAGGTTGTTCTTCAAGTTCTCCTCAGCCTTATCGCGTTTTGCCGTGCAGTCCTCGATGATTTGCATGGGGTCTTTTCCGTCGCCCTCAAGCAATGCCACCCACTGCTCCAGTTCTTTTTTCAGTTTTTTGCGCGCTTCGGTGTAAGCAGAGTCAGTAAGGAAGATGTTCTTCACTGCCTTACGACGCGGATCCATGTTCTCCACTCCTTTGATGAGTCCTTTCACGAGTTGGAACCCACCGTACTTATTGAGTCCGCCTAAGCTGTCTTGCAGCAATTTCGCGGGGTCTTCTATCTTTTGTCTCTCTTGCAGTTGCTGTCCTTCTGCAAGTTCTTCTTTCTTTAATTCTTCCACAATGATAAATATTTAAATGAAATGAAAATAAAGTATTTCTCTAAGTTCAACGTTCAACTTGTTATCACTCGGCATCTTCGAGTTCAGCCAGCAGAGCCTTGAGGGCATCCTTGAGATTGCCGCGCGCAGCCTCGTCTTTGAGAGTATTACGCAGTGTCTTGTTCTTTTCGAGCTGGCGAATAACTGAGTTGAAAGCGTCAATCTTCGCCTTTTCCTCGCCAAGGAGTTCACTTTGTGCAATAAGTTGCTCGTCTTCAAAATCCTTGATGGATTTGAAGTCGAAGTCCTCGAACACAGCTCCACCCTCTTCCGTCTCGAGTGCGACCCCTTTCTTGGATGGCTGGTAGTGTTCGAACACCTCTTTCATGTTTTTGGGCTTGAAGCCTTCACGGTCTTCATCGGTGCTGGGAGCCTCGTCTGTAAACTGGTCGGCATAGAGTGTCCTGTTTTGCGGGAACTCGATGATGCCGTCTTGTGCTTCGGCATCCAGCACTTTGGAAATAACTGTTTTTTTTGCCATAGTTGATAGGTTTTTATGATTGAATGATAAATTGATTGTAGATATAGAGATGCGGTCTATCGCACCTGCAATTTAATCGGGAGTGTCAATTTCCCATGATATTTCTTTCTTCTCCTCGTCGTATTTCATGGTGACGGTGTCGCCAGGCGTGATGTCGCCCGAAATGATGAGTTTGGAGAGCGGACGACGTATCTCCTTTCTGATGATACCGAGGATGGGACGGGCACCATAGTGAGCATTGAATCCCACGCGGGTGACATACTTGCGGGCGCTCTCGTCGATGACCAGTTCCACGTTTTGCTCTTTCAGTGTCTTGAGCAGGTTCTTAATGTGGATGTCGAAGATGCGGTCAATCATCTCGGTGGTGATGGGTGAGAACGGCACGATTTCCGTCAGACGGGCTAAGAATTCAGGTCTGAACTGCCCTTGCATCACCTCAAGCAGTTGGTCGTGCGTGGGTACCTTTCCTTCGCCGAACGACTTGAAGATATACTCACTTCCGATGTTAGACGTGAAGATGATGAGCGCATTGGAGAAGTCGCCTACCCTGCCCAAGCGGTCATGTAGCTTACCCTCGTCGAGGATTTGCAGGAAGAGGTCGAAGACCGATTTGTGCGCTTTCTCTATCTCGTCGAAGAGAACGACGGAATAGGGATGTTGGCGTATCTGGTTCACGAGCAGTCCGCCCTCCTCATAGCCCACGTATCCCGGAGGCGCACCATAGAGCAGAGCCACGGAGTGTTCCTCTTTATACTCAGACATATCGAAGCGGAGCATGGCCGTCTCGTCGTTGAAGAGGAAGTCAGCAAGCGACTTGGCCAACTCTGTTTTACCTGTGCCGGTGGGACCGAGGAAGAAGAAGGAGCCCATGGGCTGCCCTTTCTTGTTGAGTCCGGAGCGCGACTCGTAGATGGCGTCGAGGATACTCTTGACCGCGTGGTCCTGCCCCACCACCCTTTTGTGCAGGATGTCTTCGGCATTGGACAACCGCTCGCGTTCCTCGGACTGAATGTTGCCCATAGGAATGCCAGTCATCTTCGACACCACATCGCGTACAGCCTCCTTGCGCAGAGAATCCTGACGTGCGTCACTATTGCCCTCAAGTTCAGCCATCTCGTTGTCGATCTTGATGGATGCCATGGCACGGTCGAGCAGGTCGAGCGCCGAAGAGGGCAGGCGGCGGTCGGGCATATAGCGTTTGGCAAGTCTGACAATCTCGGCCGTGACATCATCACCGATGGGCAGGTGGTGGAACTCCTCGTATGCCTTTCTGCGGCTCTCAAGGATGCTGACCGCCTTCTGCTCGTCAGGTTCCTCGACCGTCATTTTCTCGAAATAAGCCGTCAGTTCCTTATCTTTCTCTATGTCTTTGGTGAATCCGTCGATGGTGGAAGTCAACAGCACCTGAAGTTGGTTTTTCGACAAGAGTTTTTTCAGTCCAGGCAGAATACCGTTGAGCACCGACTGCTTGTCCTCCACGCGGTGGAAGTTCTCAATGACGAGCAACGGCTGAGTAAGTGACGCCAACCCTTCTGTCACCTGTTTGAAACGGTCCTCGATTTCACCTTTGTAACTGACACCCTGACTGAGGGAGATGAGGTCGAGTTCGTAGGGTTGCAACGCCTTGAGCGAAGCAGGCACCTGTTCGCGAGCCACACGTTGTAGGATAGCATTGATGAGGCTGGTCTTACCCACGCCCGTCTCACCCACGATGAGCACATTTGCCCTGTCTTTACGCGCCAACACCTCGATGAGCGAGCGCACCTCGGTGTCGAATCCTATCATATCACCCTCAGGCAGCGCATCGAGCATAGGCATACAATAGTCGTTGTCAGAAGGAGCAGCCACGCCACCCACCTTATTATTCACTGTGGCGGCAGATGCTGCGGGTGCAGCGTCGCCGAGAGTGGCGAGCACCTGCGATTCCTGCAACGGCATCGTCTTGAGTTGCTCGTAAGTGAACCCTATGCCAGGAGACATCAGGGAAGCGAGCAGACAGGCAGCATTGATTTCGCTGAGACCATATTTCTCGGCCAGTTCCATAGCATGCCCCACGACCGCCTCCGACTCGCGTGAGAGTTCAAAGCCTTTCATGGGATAAGGCGACTTGTCACATTGTTGCATGCGCATGTCAGCCCAATCGACCATGTAATAATAGTCGGAGTTGAGCGTGTCCTCAATGAAATTGACCAGTCCGGCCTTCTTGTGCAACAAGGCGCGGAGCAGATGAGCGGGTTCTACTTTGGGGGATTTGTTGTCGGTGGCGAACGACTGCGCAATATGCATCAGGTCGAACGGCAGCGCTTCTAATTGTTTCGTGTATCTACTCATGGGGTTGTAGTTTTTTAGATTGAGGTTTTAGAATGTTCATTAGTGGTTGAGAGGTTATTCTATGAGTTCGAGGAAGGCAGGCGGGACGAAGGTGATGGCAACTGCAGCCACGCCCTCAATCTGCACCACCACATGTTTGTTGTTCTTGATTCGTTTGACGACACCCTCCACACCGGTGAATGTGCCGGCCTTGATACGCACTCTTTTGCCTACCTTACGGATGAAGTCACTGTATTCGAGGAACATCACACTTTCATCCTGCATCCGTGCCACGCGCAGGAAATTATCCATCTGGCGGTCGGGCACCACCATAATTTCCCTTCTGACCTGTTGTGCAGGCAGCATGATGTAGCGCATGGGTTCCAATTCCTGACGTGTCATTTTGAGTGTGGTGAGATTCTCCTGTGTGGAACGAACGAATATTAGATTATGAATGGCAGGAACCAATGCTTTGTGGGGATGGTCAGGGTCGCCGACCCACTCATAGTGCATAGGCACGAAACATTCGACGCCTAAACTGTCGAGCACTTTTTTCACTTTCAGTTCCCTTCGGTAGGTCACACGCATTGGGAACCAATGCATTTCATCTTGTTGGAGCATGAAAGTCGGGGTTAACTGGAATCAACAAAAGAGGGTCATCGCAAAAAAGGTATGCGACGTCCGTTTTTAGTGTTTTAAATTTAGTTTTAAGCATCATAAAAGTACTGATTTCCAGTTACACGGACTAGATGCTTTCACATTATCTCTTGAAAAGAGACCGTTTAACGCTTGCAAATTTAATTTTTTTTTTGCAAAACGGCAAATAAATTTTCAAAAAAAACACTATTCAACAAACTTTTTCAATAGTTGTTCGCATCCGTCTTCTATCAGGTCGAGTGCGATGTCGAAATCACGGTCAGAACCATAATATGGGTCTGGGACAGCATCGCGACCTTCATATTTTTTAAAATAATCACGCAAACGGATTACCCGTTCACACTCATCAGCGTTTCTGGCTTGCGACGTGACAGCCCTGTAGTTGTCTTCGTCCATGACCACAATATAATCAAAACGGTCAAAATAGGATGCGTCAAACTGCTGTCCGCGACTGTTGAGTTGATATCCCCGTCGTGCGGCATGGCGACGCATACGACTATCGGGGAGTTCGCCGACATGCCAAGGGCCGATGGCAGCAGAAGCCACTTGAATACGTGATGAAAGGCCTTGCTGCTGAATGAGATGACGCATGACAGCTTCAGCGGCAGGGGAACGGCAGATATTGCCGAGACAAATAAAAAGAATCGTCATATTACACCTCTTAATCAAACTTGGCTAAGTCGGTGACGGCGGATGCGGTGCAAATTGCGTAATCCCTGGTCGCGAATTTGTCGCACGCGCTCGCGTTTCAGTCCCAACACCTCGCCGATTTCAGCCATCGTAAGCGGATCGGTACCGATGCCATAATAACGGTTGAGCACCTCCTGCTCACGTGGACTGAGGAGGTAGATAGACATTTGAAGTTCCCGTTCCAAATACCTGCGTTCTATTTCCGCGTCAGCCCTCGGTGCATCAGGATTCTCGAGTACATGGAGCAGGCTGACCGTATTTTGGCTGCCTTCGGGAATGGGTGCATCAATAGAAAGGATATCCGTCTGCTTCTTAATCGCCTTTTCAATATCCTCACGAATGAATGCCGCAGCATATTGTACAAACCGGCGTTTCCTCTGGGTGGTATATTTAGCCGCCGCGCGCATCAGACCGATGTTACCCTCACTGATGAGGTCGTCCATATCGAGTCCTTTTCCGACATATTGTTTAGCGACATACACAACAAAACGCAGGTTGGCAGTCACTAATTTGTTGACCGCCTCACCGTCACCATTTTCTATTTGCTGTGCGAGTTGTTGTTCTTGTTGTTCAGTGAGCGATTCTATCGCACCTATTTCGTCAAAATACATGAGGGTAAGGTTTAGGGGGGTATGAGGTAAGGGGTATGAGGTGTTATTTCATAATGGCATCGAGCCATGAAACGACGGCGAGAAGCGATGCATTCCAGTTGATGGCAATCTCGTTGGAAGCGTAAGAAGCCATGTGGTCAACATAAGACTCATCGGGGAAATCCGACAGATAAGTCAGTTGGCTGCCTTTATCCTGCTGCATCGGGTTAGGGCCGCCCACCAACATACCCGGGAAGGGAGCAGTGATGCCGTCAGCCTCAGACAGACGATGATGCGGGTGCATGGGCGATTTCTGTCCGAACCCTGTCACATAGCAATAGCCAAGAGCGTTTCGCCCGAGCACATAGTCGATGTTCTGTTGCGCATAATTGCGATATTTTCCGGGTTCAATATATTTGTCGGCAAAGAGTAGCGTGAGAGCCGGTGCACAAAACTCTTCCGCCAGACATCCCCATCCGAAGTCGCTCTTTCTGTCGCCACAGGGAGACTGGAAATTGGATTTTGCCACCCCGGCGACGAGTTGGTCACAATACGGTTTGACAATGTTTTTTGCCCATTCGCTCATCTGCTCATCTTCACTGGCCATCCACTCATAGACACCCAGAGCCGACACAAGCCCCCATACAGGTCTGGCGAATGAGGCGGGTTGATATTTACGCGCCTCATCTCGGTAATTGTCATTGCAAGTGAAAAGATAGAGTTCAGTAGCCGCCCAGAAGAACTCATCGGTGGCATTCTCATCATCGTAAGCCCCAGTGAACACCTTTGGTTCAAACTGCGCGTTCAACTGGTTCTGCCGGTAATAGACGGCAGGATTATCTTTTGCCCACAGATAAGCCCTGACCGCCGCATTGGCCGCTTTGACGGAGAAATCCGGATAGTCCACATTCCCCTCAAAGATTCTTGCCGCCATCGCCATGACAGCAGCGAAATCGAGTGCAGCCGTCGTTGTCTTGGCCACCACATACCGCTGTTGATGGCACTCAGAAGGCATCACAAAACCATCAAAGTTAGGGTCGGTGAGTTTATGATACACGCCCCCGTCGGAGGGGTCTTGCATGGTGAGCAGCCATTCGAGGTTGAACATCATCTCATCGAGGATGTCAGGAGTTGAATTCTTGCTTTCTGGGATATTGACATTCAATTGCTCGAAATACTCTTTGTTTTGTTCATACGAAGCCAACATCATACCGATGGAGAACGACGAGTTGACAACATATTTATTATAATCACCAGCATCATACCATCCGCCGGGAGAAGAGATGACAGAGCCGCCGGGCCTGATTCTGGAAGCCGCCGCCGGGTGAATCATCACCTGGTTATCAGGATGACCTGCCGGGCGCGCATATTCGCCTGCATATTGTCTTTCTATGGGCACAGCCGTGCGCATCAAATAAAACATTTTAAGTGCCGCTTTGGAGAGATCATTCAAAGCCCCCTCTTTGACGATGAAGGGCATCGACTCTTTTCCGCATTTGAACGTGTAGTTACCACTTTCCGTCAGTCCGGGAACTAGCACCACCGTTCTTTTCTTTCCAGACCATGGCGAAGTAACGGTCCTAAGAACTTTAGGTTTGGCGACCACTTTGCCGTTTTGGTCAACGACACTCAATTTCTTTGGAGCCACCTGGTCAATCACAACGATTTTCTCTTGTTGTGGCAAATATCCCACTTGATTAAGACGGATGGCGCCGTCATTCTGTGCATTGGCATAAGCAGCGAAGGCCGTCAAAGCCATGATGATGATTTTCTTCATAGGTTAGGGTTTTGATGTTGCAAAAATAATAGAATCTTTGAAAAGGAGCAAAAAAAATCTGCTTTTTATCCGTCACATCAGAAAAAAATCGTATTATTTCATCAGACCATCAGTTATGCCATATATCGGGCAAAGCCGCTTTTGACTATATCAGGATGTGCGTGAAGCGTTAGGAAGCAGATGAATAGGTGTGAAAAATAATAAAAAAAGTTAATTTGATGGATATTTTCAGCCAAGTATTGGGTATTTTTGTTACCTTTGCACGTTTTTAGGAAACATGGAGTGATTTAGGTATATGAGACAACTCAAAATTCAGAAGAGTATCACCAATCGTTCGAGCGAGGCTCTCGACAAATATTTGGTTGAAATCGGCCGGGCACCCCTCATCTCTATTGACGAAGAGATTGAGCTTGCCCAAGCTATACATCGTGGTGGTCCTGGTGCGCAGATTGCCAAGGAAAAACTCATTGGCGCCAACTTGCGTTTTGTGGTCAGTGTGGCCAAACAGTACCAACACCAGGGACTATCCCTTACCGATTTAATCAACGAGGGCAATATCGGATTGATCAAGGCAGCAGACAAATTTGACGAGACGCGCGGCTTTAAGTTCATTTCTTATGCCGTATGGTGGATTCGTCAGAGCATCTTACAGGCCATCGCCGAACAGAGCCGTATTGTGCGTCTGCCCTTGAATCAGACGGGAGCACTGAGCAAGATCAACCAGATTGTCAGTACTTTCGAACAGAAGAACGGCCGTCGCCCCTCCACTGCCGAGTTGGAGGAGTTGACCGGTGTGGATATAGAGAAAATCGAGCAGGCCATCAAGGCCGATGCCCGTCATATCAGTATTGACGCACCTTTTGGCGAGGATGATGACAATGCGATGGTAGATGTGTTGCCGTCAGGTGATGACAGTCGCACCGACAAGCATGTGGATTATGAATCCTTGTCGTCCGACGTGGACCATGTTTTGCGTCAGACATTGAAAGACCGCGAAATCCGCATTGTGAAGGAATGTTTCGGTATCGGTTGTCCCGAGAAAGGACTTGAGGAGATTGGTGCCGAGATGGGGCTGACCCGTGAGCGCGTCCGCCAGATACGCGAGAAGAGCATCGGCAAATTGCGTGACAGCGGCCATGCGATGATGCTGATGAAGTATTTGGGGTAACACGAATCATTGCCCCACAGATATCATAATGACTCAGGAAACTCCTGGGTCATTATTTTTGGGGGACCACTTCACTTCACGCGAAAGTAGCGTTACCTATGAAAATAAATAAGGTAAAGCATTACTATTTCTCTTTTTTTTTGTACATTTGCACCGATTTTTGAAAATTCAAAAAAAAGAACTATCATAATATGGAATTAGCAAGCAAATACGACCCACAGGTTGTGGAGTCGAAATGGTATCAATATTGGCTTGACCACAAGCTGTTCAGTTCAAAACCCGACGGTCGCGAGCCCTATACCGTCGTCATCCCCCCACCCAATGTGACGGGTGTATTGCACATGGGGCACATGCTGAACAATACCATACAAGATATTCTGGTGCGCCGCGCCCGCATGGAAGGCAAGAATGCCTGCTGGGTGCCCGGCACCGACCATGCCTCCATCGCCACGGAAGCCAAGGTGGTGAAGAAATTGTCTGAACAAGGCATCAAGAAACATGACCTGACCCGTGCCCAATTCTTAGAGCACGCATGGGACTGGACCCATGAGCATGGCGGCATCATCCTGAAGCAACTGCGCCGTTTGGGCGCCTCGTGCGATTGGGACCGCACCGCCTTCACCATGGATGAAGAGCGTAGCAAGAGCGTCATCAAGGTGTTTGTGGACCTGTATAACAAAGGATATATCTATCGTGGACTGCGCATGGTGAACTGGGATCCGAAAGCCCTGACCGCCCTCTCGACCGAAGAAGTGATTTACAAAGAAGAGCAGAGCCATCTGTTCCACCTGAAGTATTATGTCGACGGACTGACCGCCCTCGAAGATGAGCAGCGTTTGATAGACGAAGGCAACATCATCCACAAAGACGATAAAGGATATTACGCTGTGGTGGCCACGACGCGTCCCGAGACCATTATGGGCGACACAGCCATGTGTATCAACCCGAAAGACCCCAAGAACCAGTGGCTGAAAGGCCGCCGTGTGATTGTGCCGCTTGTGAACCGTGTGATACGCGTGATAGAAGACCGATATGTGGATATCGAGTTTGGCACAGGCTGTCTGAAAGTGACCCCCGCCCATGACACCAATGACTATATGTTAGGTAAGACCCATGATTTGGAGACGATAGACATCTTCAATGCCGACGGAACCATCTCGGAGCAGAGTCCTATCTATGTCGGTATGGACCGTATGGACTGCCGCAAGCAAATCACGAAGGATTTGCAGGAAGCCGGACTGATGGAACGAGTGGAAGACTACACCAACAAAGTGGGTTATTCCGAGCGCAACCCCGACACAGCCATCGAGCCACGATTGTCCTTGCAGTGGTTCTTAAAGATGAAGCACTTTGCCGAGATTGCCTTGGAGCCGGTGATGAGCGGCGAGATGAAGTTCTATCCGCAGAAATATGTCAACACCTACAAAAACTGGTTGGAGAACATCCAAGACTGGTGCATCTCGCGCCAACTGTGGTGGGGACACCGCATCCCTGCATTCTACTACAACGAGCAGGATGATTATGTGGTGGCCGAGAGCCGTGAGGAGGCATTGGCACTCGCCCAACAAAAAGACCCGAGTGTGACCGACGCCGACCTTCGCCAGGATGAAGATGCGCTTGACACTTGGTTCTCGTCATGGTTGTGGCCTATCTCGCTGTTCAACGGCATTAACGACCCCGGCAACGAAGAGATCAGCTACTACTACCCCACCAGCGACTTGGTGACCGCCCCCGACATCATCTTCTTCTGGGTGGCCCGCATGATTATGGCCGGCGAGG